>NZ_CAJTCF010000018.1:0-56807 GCF_910574735.1 Duncaniella muricolitica
TGACATTATAAACAGCTTCATATTTTGTAAAAAAACGATTTACTCTCGTTGGTTGCAACGAGGGAAGTTGTGCATGGGGGAGTACGACAAACCTACCTGAGTAGTTACGTTGTTTAAAAACAAATGTGAAAGCCGGAGTCCATCTCAAGAGAATGGATGCAAACAAGCATTTTTTATAACTTCAATAAAGCAATTTTAATGTATAATAATGTTAATATAAGTTACTATCGCCTGCATGGATGTCTTTTTGGCTCCCCTGTCCCTAATCTTCAGTCACCATGCTACAGCATGGCTCCTTCAGATTATGAACAGGTTAGCTCAAAAATACATCCACTCCGGCTTCACATTTGTTATTAAACAACCTCTTATTTTTTGTCGGGGATTAGGCGGACGTCGGTGAGGTTGATGCGGGCTGTGGCTGAGTCGATGGCGGTGGGGGCGTTGCGATAGACGATGGTGCTGTTGGAGATGTCGATGTCGTGCACGCAGTCCATGCCTTGTATGCCTGTGGCTTTGATGCCTGTCTTGCAGCCGCGGCAGATGATGTCGTAGATTTTTATGTCTTTGAATTCGGGGACGTTGACGAGCTCTTTGACGGCGGGTGTGTCGCTAGCCTTGGAGCCGGCGGGACGGTCGGCGTAGGAGCATTCAAAGATTATGGCTTCGCCACGTATGTCAGCCATCATGATGTTGTAGAGATATATGTCGGAAGTCTTGCCTCCGCGGCCTATCGCGCTCTTGAAACGCAGGCCGGTGTCGGTGCCCGAGAAGCGGCAGTCGGTGGCTACGACGCGGTCGATGCCGCAGATGTCTTCGCTGCCTATCACGAAGGCTCCGTGGGCGTGGTAGACGGTGTTGTAGCGCATGAGCACGTCGGCTACGCCGTTGATGTCGGTGCCGTCTTTGCGTGTGCCGCTCTTGAGGCAGAGGCCGTCGTCGCCGGCGTCGACCGTGGAGTTGACGATGAGTGCCTGGTGGCAGTCGGAGAGGTCGATGGCGTCACCGTTCTGGGCGTTCCAGGGACAACGTACGGTGATGCCGTCCATGATGATGTTGCGGCTGTTGAAGGGATGGACGTGAAATTTGGGGGCGTTCTGGAAGGTGACGCCTTCGAGGAGTATGTTTTCGCAGTAGAATACGCGGAAGAGGTCGTTGCGCTTCTTTTCCTGCTTTTCGGGGGTGGCGGCTACGTCCTCATAGCCTGAGCGGAGCTCCCACGGATACCAGAGCGAGCCGTTGTCGCGTTCTACGCCTCCCATGGCTTTGAAATCGTTCCATTCCACATTGCTGACTTTGCCTCGCTTGACGGGACGCCACTGCGAACCGTTGCCGTCGATCATGCCTGAGCCGGTGATGCCGATGTTGGTGCAGCGGGTGGCTGAGATGCAGGCCTTGACGCGTGTGGCTTTGGGGTTGGGGTCGATGTAGAGGGTTTTGTCGGGCGAGAAGTAGAGGATGGCGTTGCGGTCGAGCGAGAGGTTGATATTGTCGCGGAGCTCGATGGGGCCTGTGAGCCATACGCCCATGGGGATGGTGACGGTGCCGCCTCCGAGGGCTGCGAGTGAGTCGATGGTATGCTGTATGGCTGTGGTGCAGAGTGTCACGCCGTCGCCTACGGCTCCGTGGGCGGTGATGGAGGCTGTGCGGTCAGGAAAGGTGATGGGGGTGACCTGACGGATGTCGATGGGGAGGCCCTGATAATAGTGGCTGTAGTCGGCTGCCTGGGCGGGGAGAAGGGTGAGCAGCAGGAGGGCGAGAGACGTGAGAATTGTTCGTTTCATGGTATTGATTCGATGGAGTTTGGTGATTGTTACGGGTGCAAAGTTACGGCTTGTGTGTCGTTAATAATAAAAAGTCCCTGTTAAATTTTTATTAAAAAATCAACAGGGACCGGATAATGGATTGTCAGGCAGTCGGCTATAGCTCGATGCCGTATCTTTTGAGTATGGTGGGGATGGTGCTTTCGCTAAAGGAGATGTTGTTGATGACGGAGTGTCCTTCGGGGGAGATGAAGGTGTGGTAGGGGAAGGCTGAGAAATTGTAAAGCTCGCGCAGACGGTTGAAATCGTCCTGTGGAATGCGCAGAGTGATGTCATCGGTCATGTTGTCAGCTACAAATTTATTGTATGCGTTCTCGGGCGAGTCTTCGTCACCTGTGATGAAGAGAAATACATAGCCCTTGCCGTCGCGGTGAGTGTCGCGAAACTCTCGATTGCGCTTTATTTCAGCACGGCACGGACCGCAGCCTGTCGACCAGAAGTCGACGAAGATGGCTTTGCCGGCGTAGGGTGCTATGAGCTGTCGCATGATTTTACCGCCTTCGGTGTCGGGCAGAGGAGAGGGGCGTCCGGCGGTTTCATACTGTGAGGCGAAGTGATCGGCAAGGGCTTTGCGCAGGACCGGATGGCTGATACATTTCAGCGAGTCGAGCACCTGCATGGCGTCGTCAATGGTGCCTGTGAGGGGGCCGGAGTATTTATGATAGTTTGTCAGATAGGCGAGCGAGGCCATCTGCCATAGCAGCGGGGTGGTGGATGTGCCAAGAAATTCGTTGACATATCCGGCCTTCGAGTCAAGACGGACGCATGAAGACCAGAGCGCGACAATCGAACCGACTCTCTCAGTCAATGATGACGGCTGGCGGTGGGGAATGTTTTTCATATCGAAGCCGAGCATCTCGGGCAGCGGGCAGAAAGCAAGACGGTTGAGCAGGGTTTCGGTGGGCTTGGACACGATATATGCCGAGTCGGTCAAAAGCAATGAGGGGATGACGTTGCGGTAGTAGTCGAGCGTGGGGGCAGTGACGCTCGCGGAGGGATTTTGCCACGTTGCACGGTTCATGTGCATCAGATAGTTGAGGTGGTCATAGGCGCGTTGATTGACTATGTTGTGTCGCAGTATGGTTTTGGCCACGGGGTGTAGCGAAGGGGTGGCGGCCATGTAGTTCTCGACTTTTGTGTCCCAGAGGTTATGCACACTGTCGATGTGGGCCATCATACGTTCGGGGGTGAGTTTTTTGGCAAGTCGGTCATAACGAATGATCGGCTCGGATGGAGCGTCGGCCAGTCCCGTATTTATGGCTCCGAGCGACCCTCCGAAGCGGACGGGCCGGATGGAGTGTTGGTCGGTCTTGCTGTTTTCGGCTTCCTGCTCGGGGTCAATGTATATGAACAGGTCATGGCCCGGCTCGAGATAGAGGTCGTTACGCAACTGTGATATGTAGGCAAATCCCGGGCCGTCAAGCTGGATGTCGCAAGCGAATGTGCCGTCGGGCTGTATGTCGATTATGGGGAGTTTGTAATTGCCTGTAATGGGGCTGAATGTGCGCAACTGTATGTTTTTACCGAATGTGCGTGGGTCGTAGCTGTCGACCACACCCTCGATGTGTACGATGCCGGGAGTGAAGAGCGGTGCAATGACGGGAGGATGCTCGCGTGAGATGATGAGTTGCCCGGGATCTGTTATGCGTGCCGGACGGGTGGCCTTTTTGCCGTCGAGCCGCAGTCCGAATATGTCCCAGGAGCCTTCGATGAAGTCTATCGCCTTGACTGAATCGGGGAGCGGAGGATAGAAGAGCGAATAACGGATGTAGCCTTCGGCCGGAATGCGTATTGTCTCGTTAAATTTCACACCTTCGGCGCGGGTCGGATAATAGCAGTTGCCGGTGATGATGTCTTTAAGCCGCGAATTATCGCCCACCGTGCCTTTGTAGCCTTTCTTGGCCTCGACGCGGAAGTCTACACGGGTTTCGTTGTCAGAGAGGGTGATGCGCTCCACAGTCAGCACATGTGATTTACGGCACTCGAAGTCAGGCATGTCGACTACGCGCTCAGCCCGCAGACCTATGGCGACCGAGATGAACATGGCGAGTGCAAGCAGTCGGGAAATATGTTTTTTCATGGTAGCTTGAATGAATTTGGTTATTCGACGCCTAAATTAGTGAAAAGTTTTTGCGAAGTGATGGGTGTAAAGTGGTTTTTATAATCTTTTAACATTGTGTAATCTATTAGGATATAGAAATTTCCACTACATTTGCGAATAGCTTTATTAACGTTTTAATGGATTTATGGCTGAGTTTAACGTCTATCGTGAATTGCTTGACTTGTCGTCGGTGAAGGAGCTGTGTATGACCCGCGGAGTGATGCGCGAGTATGCCAAGGGTGATGTGTTTCTGTCCGCGGGGACGGTGGCCGGAGAGCTGGGATATGTGGAGTCGGGCTATATGCGTTTTCTGGTCAACACGACAGATGGCGAGGAGCGTGTGGTGGGCTTTTCGTTTGATGATGATTATGTGTGTGACATCAACAGCAATTTATCGGGGTTTCCGTCGGAGGTGTCGATTGTCGCCGGACGTCGCAGCCGGGTGTGGGTGGTGAGTATGGAAGAATTTGTGAGCTTTGCCGTGAGACGTGGCTTGCGTTTCTGCGTCGGTATAGAGGTGGTGCTTTTCAAGACTGTCTACGGCCGTTATCTTGATATGTACAGGCTTTCGCCGCGCGAGCGTTACATGAAGGTGCAGAAGGCTTATCCCGGTCTGTTTCAGAAAGCTCCGCTGTGTGACATCGCTTCGTGGCTTTGTATTACCCCGGTCCATCTCAGCCGTCTGCGCAAGCAGTTGGCCGAGTAAGGACGACATGGGGGTGAATAATACATACTGTATTAAAGAAAAGTCAGGATAAAAAACAGATATGTATAGACTTATGTGTAAGGTGAATAGGTTGGGATGTAATAAAGCACTTAATTGTTTTTGCGAGTGCAAAGGTAGTGAAAGAGCGGGTGTGAAATACTAAACAATTGTTTAGAAATGCCGTGAAAGGAGGGTGAATGACGCTTTTTTTACGGTCAACGGCGGTTTTTTTGATTTTTAGATGTATTTTGCTTATCTTTGCGACAAGATAATGTAAAAACTACAATACTGTAACACCATGAAAAAACTGCTTGTTGCGACACTTATGGCGGCAGGAATGCTCGGGGCGTCGGCTGAGACGCCGCGCGAGAAAGCCGAGGCCATGCTGCCCAGACTTACACTTGACGAAAAAATTTCGCTGATGATGGACGAGTCACCGGCTATCCCGCGGTTGGGTATCCCTGAGTTCAACTGGTGGAGCGAGGCTCTGCACGGTGTTGCCCGAGCGGGGCTTGCGACTGTGTTCCCGCAGACCATCGGCATGGCTGCGACGTTTGACGACGCGGCCGTCGGCGAGACATTCGATATAATCAGCGACGAGGCCCGCGCGAAATTCAACGGCTTCAGAAAGAGCGGCCATATCAATCGTTATCAAGGCCTGTCGTTCTGGACCCCCAATGTCAACATCTTCCGCGACCCTCGCTGGGGACGCGGCCAGGAGACTTATGGCGAGGACCCTTATCTGGCTTCGCGCATGGGTGTGGCCGTGGTCAACGGGCTGCAGGGCCCGCGCGGAGGCAAGTATATGAAGACTCTGGCCGGAGCCAAGCACTTTGCAGTGCACAGCGGGCCCGAGTGGAACCGCCACTCGTTTGACGCCAAGGATATAGACCCGCGCGACCTGTGGGAGACTTATCTGCCTGCCTTCAAGACTCTTGTCGACGAGGATGTGGCGCAGGTGATGTGTGCCTACAACCGATATGAGGGTGAGCCTTGCTGCTCGAGCAAGAAACTGTTGCAGCAGATATTGCGCGGCGAGTGGGGCTATAAAAACATAATAGTGTCGGACTGCTGGGCCATACGCGACTTTATCTCCGACTGGGCCCACAACACTCATCCGTCGGACGCGCATGCGAGCTCTGACGCGGTGATTTCGGGTACGGACCTCGAGTGCGGACCTGTCTACAAGAGTCTGCGCAAGGCTTACGAGCAGGGTCTCATCACTGAGGCCACCATCGACTCGGCCGTGGTGAAGCTGCTCGACTATCGCTATCGTCTGGGTGAAATCGACTCGGCGGCCGATGTGCCCTGGAACAGTTACAGCGAGGCGACACATCTCAACACTCCGGCCCACGCGGCCAAGGCTCTCGAGATGGCGCGCAAGTCGATGACGCTGCTCAAGAACAACGGTATATTGCCGCTCGATCCCAAGGCCGGCAAGAAAATCTATGTAATGGGTCCCAATGCCAACGACTCGGTGATGCAGTGGGGCAACTATAACGGTTTTCCCGCCCATACGGTGACTGTGCTGGAGGGTGTGAGAGGTTATGTGCCCGACGCAGTATATGAGCGCGGATGCTCTCATGTGGTGAGCGACAACAAGACTTCTTATTTTGACCGCATAGCCGGTGGCATGAAGGCTTCCTACTGGAACGACCACAAGATGGAGGGCGCGCCCGTGGCTACGGCTACCTATACGACTCCGATACGTCTGGACGGCGGCGGAGCTACAGTGTTTGCTCCCGGCGTGGAGCTGACCAATTTCAGCGGTCTGTATACGGGCACGTTTGAGGCTCCCGAGTCGGGCGACTATATCATAGAGTTTGAGTCGAGCAAAGGCGACGAACTTGTGACGCTCGACGGCAAGGAGGTGATAGTGCGCCATCCCGAGGGACGTCAGAATCATAAGGCGTCGTATATCTTCAGCGCGGAGAAGGGTAGCCGCCATGACATCGCGGTGCGTTTCAAGCACTTCGAGGGTGATGCCACACTCAAGTTTGACATCCTCTCGGCCAAGGAGAAGCCTGTGGATTTCGCTGATGCCGATGTAGTGATATTTGTCGGCGGTATCTCTCCCCAGCTCGAAGGCGAGGAGATGAAGGTGTCGGTGCCCGGATTCAGGGGCGGCGACCGCGAATCAATCGAGCTGCCCAGCGTGCAGCGTCAGTTGATAAAGAAAATCAAGGATGCCGGCAAGAAGGTGGTGTATGTCAACTGCTCGGGTTCGGCAGTGGCTCTTACGCCCGAGGATGAGATATGTGACGCTGTGCTTCAGGCGTGGTATCCCGGTCAGGCCGGCGGCCGCGCTGTGGCCGAGGTGCTGTTTGGCGACTACAATCCCGGAGGACGTCTGCCTATCACATTCTATAAGGATGACAGCCAGCTACCTGATTTTGAGGATTATTCGATGGTAGGCCGCACGTATCGCTATTTCAAGGGCGAGCCGCTCTATCCTTTTGGCCACGGACTGAGCTATACGACTTTCAAGTATGGCAAGCCTAAGTATTCGTCGACCCGCGTGAAGGCCGGAGAGCCTGTCAAGGTGACTGTGCCTGTGAAGAATACAGGCAAGATGGACGGCGATGAGGTGGTGATGGTGTATGTGAGCTGTCCGGCCGATGTGTCGGGTCCCATCAGAAATCTCAAGGGTTTCAAGCGTGTGCATATCCCCGCGGGCAAGACCGAGAAGGTGGAGATCACACTCGGAGGTGATGCTTTTGCGGTGTTTGACTCCGAGAGTCAGAGGGTGGTGACACGCCCTGGCAAATATGTGGTGCATATGCCTGAGGGAGAGCAGGAGATTATTGTAGAATAATATAAGAGGGTGTTTCATAACAAATGTTAAAGCCAAAGTCCATTGTCATGAGTCGTGTTTCGTCATGGAAAGAGGGAGCATAGCTGTAGCTATGTGACCGATTGACAGGGTGGAACACGACCATGACAATGGATGCAAACAAGGTATTTTTATTATTACTTAATATGTATCATAATAAGGATTTATTAAAGCTTTACCACTCATGGGCGTCTTTTCATTTAACTTGTCCCTAATCATCGGTCACATAGCTACAGCTATGCTCCCTCTGATTATGAACAATTTAAATGAAAATACACCCACTTTGGCTTAACATTTGTTATGAAACACCCTCTAAAAAATATCTTTAAGGGCCGTAGGCCGAACCTGCGGGTTTGGCTTACGGCCCTTGATAATTTTATTTATGAGTTATGAATAAGTTTTTGAGAGGCGTGAAGATTGTTGTCGCTGTCGTGGTTCTGACAGGGATGATTGTGTGGGCGATGCTGCTTTATAAGGATGCTGTCATCGAGTGGTGGATAGTGCCGGCTGTTACGCTGGGTGTCGGGCTTGCGACGGGGCTGCATATGTGGCGGATGTGGCAATGGCTTACGGACAGTGATGCCCGCTGGTGGAACTATGGGTGTCACGTGGTGTTTACGGCGGCTGTGCTGTCGTTTGCGTTTTTTGCTCTTAACAATATGCTTGCCGACCGTTCGAGCGAGCATGTGGAGCGTGGGGTGGTAGCGGGCCATTTCCGCGAGGAGCGTCGCAAGACTCGCCGTGTGGGACGGCGTTATGTGGCGACGGGTGAGAAGTATTATGTGTATAAGCTGAAGATTGTGCTTAATAACGGTGAGGAGAAGTTTGTGGGTATGGATGAACGGCGTTACCGCCGTGTGCATGACGGAGATTCGGTGACGGTGCCTGTAATGAGGGGCCTGCTGGGGGTGACAGTGATGGAGACTGACAGCATGAAGATCAAGACTTCGACCCGTGGCCGGAGAAGACGGAGGTAGCCGCGTGGCAGGGGCTTTCGCGCTCACTCTTTTTCAAAAAGGCCGAGCTGAAACTCGGGAGCGGGGACAAAGGCTGCGCACTGCGTGGAGCTGAGGGGGATGGACCGGATGGGGCTGATGGCCGGGCTTTAGTGGAAGGCTATGATGAGCCAGGTGGATATGGTCATGTAGATGAGCATACCGATGATATCGTTGGTGATGGAGATGAAGGGGCCTGTGGCGAGGGCGGGGTCTATCTTGAGTTTTTCGAGTGTGAGGGGGACGAAAGTGCCGAAGACTGAGGCGAACATTACGACGCAGAAGAGTGATATGGATACGGCGAATGTGGTGACCTCGTGGCCCTGGCCTATGGTGAAATAGTTGTAGATGAAGACGAGAAGGGCTATGATGCCGCCGTTGACGAGTCCGACACCGAGCTCTTTGAGGAGCTGGCGGGTGGATTTGCGTATGTCGAGAGAGCCGTTGGCGAGGCCCTGGACTACGATGGCTGATGATTGTGTGCCGACGTTACCACCTGTGCCTCCGATGAGGGGTATGAAGAGGGCGAGTGCGGGGTCGACGACGAAGCCGCCTTCAAATTTTCCGAGTATGAATGAGTTGCATAGTCCGCCTATCATGCCTATGAGTAGCCATGGGAGGCGTGCTTTGGTCTGTGCGAAGAGTTTGTCATCACTCTCTACGTCGTGACTAAGACCTGATGCGAGCTGATAGTCTCGCTCGCTTGAGTCGCGCACTTTGTCCATTACGTCGTCGACGGTGATGCGTCCGAGGAGTCGTCCGATGGAGTCGATTACGGGCATGGCGACGAGGTCGTATTTCTCGAAGTCGAGAGCTACTTCGTCGATGGGGGTGTCGGCTTTTACGGCTACGGGATCGTCTTCCATTACGTGTTTGATCTTGGAGACGGAGGGGTGGGTGATGAGTTTCTTCAGAGGGAGTGTGCCTCGGAGGCGGTCATCGTTGTCGACAACGTAGACATAGTAGACTTCGTCCATGTCTTCGGCCTGCATTCTCATCTGTTTGATGCATTCGGGCATGCTCCAGTTTTCGTTGACGACTATCATTTCGGTGCCCATGAGTCCGCCGGCGGTGTCTTCGTCATACTGGAGCAGGTCGATGATGTCGCCGGCCTGCTCGACGTCGTCGATGTGACTGAGGATTTTGTCGCGCTCGTCTTCGTCAAGCTCCTGTATGATGTCGACGGCGTCGTCGGTGTCGAGGTGTTCAATCTGCTTGGCGATGTCCTCGGCGTCCATCTTGCTGAGGAGCTTTGCGCGCTCGTCTTCGTCGAGCTCCATGAGCACGTCGGCCTGAGTCTCTTCGTCAAGGAGTCGGAAGAGATATTCTGCTTCTTCAAGGTCGAGGTCGCGGTAGAGCTCGGCGATGTCGGCGGGGTGGAGGTCGCTGAGCTCTTCGCGGGCTGCGCTGTCGGCGTGGTCCTCGATGATTTTGCGCAGGTGCTGGAGGTATTCGGGATTGAACTCTTTCATTGGTGACGGATGAGGCCAATGGGCCGTATGGGGCTAATGGACCGGATGGGCTAATGCTTATGGGGTGAGGAGGTTGGTGAGCTCGATGAACTGGGCTACGGTGAGCTGTTCGGGCCGCAGGGTGAGAAGCGGGGTGTCGGGCAGTGGGGCTCCGGGGGGTAGGAGGCCGCGGATGGAGTTGCGGATGGTCTTGCGCCGCTGTCCGAAGGTGGTCTTGACGACGGTCTTGAAGAGTCGTTCGTCGCAGCCGAGGTCGGTGACGTCGTTGCGGGTCATGATGATGACGCCGCTCTTGACTTTGGGGGGCGGGTTGAAGACGTTTTCGTCGACTGTGAAGAGGTAGCGCACGTCATACCATGCCTGGAGCAAGACGCTGAGTATGCCGCGGTCTTTGGTGCCTTCGGGGGCGGCGAGACGCTGTGCTACTTCGCGCTGGAGCATGCCTGAACATGCTGTGACCCGGTCTTTGTAGTCGAGGATGTGGAAAAATATCTGTGAGGATATGTTGTAGGGATAGTTGCCTATGACGCAAAATTTGCTGCCGTCGGGATAGAGGGCTGCGAGGTCGAGGCGCAGGAAGTCGGCGTCGAGTATGCGTCCGCTGAGTTCGGGAAAGTTGTAGCGTAGATATTGTATGCTTTCGGTGTCGATCTCGGCGACTTTTACGTCGTGGCCTGAGGCGAGGAGATATTTTGTGAGTACGCCCATTCCGGGGCCGACTTCGAGCACGGGGAGGCCGTGCCACGGGTCGAGGGTGGCTGCGATGCGTTGGGCCACGCTTTCGTCGGTGAGGAAGTGCTGGCCGAGTGCTTTCTTGGGCTTTACGGCACTCTGTATGCGGGGCGGACGGGGGGTGTGGCTGTTGCGTTCTCTCTTCATGCTGCTTGTTTTGAGTGTACAAATTTAGTGTTTTTTTTAATGACTTTCAACAGTTGTTAGTAAAACACTTTGCGGGGTGGGGGCGTTAGTATAGATGAAAGCACGAAAGGAGTGTTGCCCATCCCGTTGATGAAGTCTCTCCCCGTAGGTTTTCGCAAAAGTAGCACTTGGCAACGAGCCTCGGGCTATGTGAGGGGACAGTCTGACTGTGCCTTCGCTTCTCCGGCGCAGAGTGATTTTCTCTACGAAAGTGGGATGAGAGCGACGCTCCGGCAATGATGTAAGGTCTTTAGCCGTAAAGACCTTGGAAGGGCAAGTAGTTGCCTTTCCGATAACTACAACTTCGGCCCGGCAAGTGGTACCAGTGACCCGCCGGGCCATTTTTTTTTGCTCTTCGAGCAAAAGGTTATGAGGTTATGAGGTTATGAGGTTATGAGGGGGCTTCCGCGCTCACACTTTTTACAAAGGCCGAGCTGAAGCTCGGGAGCGGGGACAAAGGCTTCGCGGCCGAGGGGGCTTCGCGGCCGAGTGGGGACGGATGGGCTCTTATTAGAGCTGGCCGAGCTCGACCATGGTGGCGACGCGCTCGATGATGGCGTCTTTGCGGTCTTTGTCGGGGTTGTAGGTGGTCTTGAGGTTGACGCCGAAGAAGCGGCCGAAGGTCTGCCAGAAGCCGGCACGGAAGCTGCCGAGGAAGGCTTTGAGGATGTTGTAGCTCGATTGGTTGGTCTCGCGGTTGATGAGCTTGATGAGCATCTGGGCCTGGCTTTTGGTGAATTTCTTGAGGACGGGTTTGTATTGCTCGAATACGGCTCCTTCCATTTTTTTGAGGTGCTCTTCGCGCTCTTTCTGAGTGGGGAAGGTCTCGATGTATTCGTAGGTCTCGATGAGGGTTTCGCAGATGAGTTTGGCGTAGGGGAGGGTCTTGCGGACGTCGCGGACAGTCTTCCAGTAGAACTGTTCTTCTTTTTTGTTTTTGAATTTTAGCGGCGGGAAGACTGTGACTTCTCCGAGGACGAGCATGAGTGTCTCGGGGCCTTCGTCCCCGTCGAAGAAGTAGTAGCCTTCGAGCGCGCGTTTGCGTCCGCCTCCGGCTTCGATTTCTTCGGCGGAGGGGATGGACGCTGTGGTTTGTGCATGCACGGGGGGGAGGATGAACAGCGTCAGGAGGAGCAGTAGTATGAGGTGTCGGATGGCTGTGGCGGTTTTAGGGGGTTGTGGTTAGTTTTTGGGGTTGTGGGGCACGGGTGGATAGTCGACAGTGTAGTGGAGTCCGCGTGATTCTTTGCGTTCTTTGGCCTGGCGCATGATGAGGTAGCCGACGTTGATGATGTTGCGCAGCTCGCAGATTTCGCGTGAGGCTTTTGAGCGTTTGAACAGTTTTTCGGTCTCTTCGTAGAGAATGTCAAGGCGGTTCCATGCTCTGTCGAGACGCAGGTCGGAGCGTACGATGCCGACATATGTGCCCATGATCTGTCCGACTTCGCGTATGCTCTGAGTGATGAGCACCATTTCTTCGGGGTGGCGTGTGCCTTCGTCATTCCATTCGGGGACGTCGGTGCGGAAGTCGTAGTGTGATATCTGCTGCATGGAGTGATGGGCGGCGGCATCGGCGTAGACTACGGCTTCGATGAGAGAGTTGGAAGCGAGACGGTTGCCTCCGTGGAGTCCGGTGCATGAGCATTCGCCGACGGCGTAGAGGCGTCGTATTGATGACTCGGCGTTGGTGTCGACCTGTATGCCTCCGCATAGGTAGTGGGCGGCGGGTGCGACGGGGATATAGTCGCGTGTGATGTCGATGCCGAGTGAGAGGCATTTGGCGTAGATGTTGGGGAAGTGGCGGCGTGTCTCTTCGGGGTCTTTGTGAGTGACATCGAGGTATACGTGGTCGTCGCCGTGGAGTTTCATTTCGGAGTCGATGGCGCGTGCTACGATGTCGCGTGGAGCGAGTGAGAGTCTCGGGTCGTAGCGGTGCATGAATTCCTCGCCGCGCTTGTTGCGCAGGACTGCTCCGTAGCCTCGCATGGCCTCGGTGATGAGAAATGAGGGTCGGTCGCCGGGATGATAGAGGGCCGTGGGGTGGAATTGTATGAATTCCATGTCTTTGACAGTGCCTTTGGCGCGATAGACCATGGCTATGCCGTCGCCGGTGGCTACGAGGGGATTGGTGGTGGTGCGGTAGACGGCTCCGCATCCGCCGGTGGCTATGAGGGTGATGCGGGAGAGGAATGTGTCGACGTTTCCGGTGGCTGTGTCGAGGACGTAGGCTCCGTAACAGGTGATGTCGGGGGTGCGTCGCGTGACTATCTTGCCCAGGTGGTGCTGGGTGATGATTTCGATGGCGAAGTGGTGTTCGTAGATGTCGATGTTGGGGTTGGCGCGGACGGCCTTGATGAGAGAGTCCTGTATCTCGAAGCCGGTGTTGTCGGCGTGGTGGAGTATGCGGAATTCGGAGTGTCCGCCTTCGCGGTGGAGGTCGAAGGTGCCGTCGTCGTTTTTGTCAAAGTCTACGCCCCAGCGTATGAGTTCGTTGATCTGCGCGGGAGCGTTGCGCACGACTTTCTCGACGGCCTGCGGGTCGCTGAGCCAGTCGCCGGCCACCATTGTGTCGTGGATATGTTTGTCGAAGTCGTCGACTTCGAGGTTGGTGACGGATGCTACGCCGCCTTGTGCGAGGGCGGTGTTGGCTTCGTCGAGAGTGGTCTTGCATACGAGGGCCACTGAGCCGTGGCCTGCGACTTTGAGGGCAAAGCTCATTCCGGCGATGCCCGAGCCTATAACGAGATAGTCGTATTTGCGTGTCATGGTTACTAAGTCCTTAGGTGATTATGGCGGTTGGATGGCCTTTTGACTTGCGACGGCAAAGTTAGTGATTTTTTTTGCTCGGTGTGCACGAGGTGTGCTAAAAAAACTAACGGGTCATCATCACGATGACCCGTTGTCTTTAACCTTAAATCTAATACCATGAAAACACAGTGCAAATAATAGTAACTACACCATTATAACACGGTATTTTGAAAATGGTTTTTATGATTGCGGTGTTTAACTTACGTTAACGCTTTTAGTCTTCAGTGGTGGGTATGTAGTAGGAGAGATTGGCTTTTACGTCATACTCGTCATTGGAGGCCGAGCCCTGCATGCCGGGGATGTTGGCGTGGAATGATATGTAGGATCCGCGGCTTGTGGGGACGCTGATATGGATGGTTATACCCGAGAGGTAGGCGTTCTTGACGTCACCGGCTGTGTCGACTATCTGTGATTTCTCGTCGGCGGGGGTCTTTATCTCGATGCTGCCGTCTGACATGATTTCATAGGGGAGGTCTTTGACTCCGAATTTCATTGTGGTGTGGCCTGAGGCGAAGACTGCGTCGGTGAGTGTGAGGTTGGCAGTCTTCTTGCCGGTTTCCTTGTCGGTGTTGAGGGTGATGGAGTAGATGGGCTTGGTAGAGGTGTAGGGGTCTTTGCCGTCGGCGTTGGATGTGGTGGTGCCGAGCAGGTCGTAACGGGTGGGATAGACTGTCACGCTGTAGCGACCGTTGACGGTGTAGGAGATGTCATAGACGGGCGAGTAGACGTAGGTGCCGCTGTTGGTGCGGAAGGCGCGGTCGATGGCCTTGAACGAGAAGGTTGAGAAGACGTATTGCTGAGATGCGCCTTCGGGGATGAGGTCAATGCCGTTGACGGTGTAGGAGTAGTCCTGCGAGTTGAGGTTGACCTTGAGCGAGGGGAGCTTGAAGGAGAGACCCGAGGCATCTTCCGCAAGCTTGAGGTTGCTCATCGAGGGGGTGACGAGCTGGTTGGTGTAGTCGAGGAGGAAGGAGTATTGCGGGTCGGAGGTGTTGAAAGTCTCGCCTGTCTGGAGGTCGGTGACGCGGTTGAAGCAGAGAGAGCCTCCGTAGGTTATGGTGGCTTCGTTCTTGCTCTCACCGCTTGAGCTGAGACATGAAGTGAAGGCAAGAGTCGAGAGCGCGATGGCTGCTGAAAGGATAATTTTTTTCATTATATATGATATTGTTGTTATTGTCAATGATTCAAACGTAGGTGTGAGGGGTTTATTGCCGAGAGGATGTGCAAATAATATCAATAAATGTTAGAGGTTGTTTAGAGGTTGAGCCGCAGGGTGACGCCGCCGCGGAGGGGCTTGCCGCGCTGGAGGAAGTCGTGGCCCACGGATGAGTAGCGGAATACGTCAAAGCGGGTGTCGGTGAGGTTTTTGCCCCAGAGGTCGAGGGTGAAGTGTGAGTGGTGGAATCGCACTGAGGCTCCGAGCTCGGCGTAGAAGGGCTGTCGGTAGAGGTTTTCCTCGTCCCAGTAGATTGAGCCTGTGCCGCGGAGTGTGGGGCTGAAGCTGATGGCGTCGATAAATGTGCCGTGCAGGGGCAGGCGGTAGGAGGCGGCGAGGAAGAGGGTGTTGGAGGGGGCATAGGGTATGCGGTTGCCTGCGAGGTCTTTTCCGGCGTCGATGAAGCGGCGGAAGCGTGCGTTGGTGTAGCCGTAGGAGAGGTCAAACCGCCATCGGTCGGTGGGTGTGTAACGCAGTGTGAGCTCCGCGCCGAATGAGCGTGAGCGTCCTGCGTTGGTCATCATGCGTCCGGTGGAATTGCCTTCGGGAAAGACAGTGATCTGTTGGTCGCGCACGTCGATGTAGAAGGCCGAGAAGGTGGAGTAGACGCGGCCTTCGTCGCAGGAGAAGTGTCCGCCCAGCTCGTAGTTCCATGAGGTCTCGGGCTTGTAGGACACGTAGTCGGCGGCGGTGTATTGCGGGGTGTCGGCTGAGGTGTCGGCGGGGCGTGTGGCAGAGCCGGAGCCTGAGCCGCCTGCGCCCGGCATCATGCCTGTCATGAGGTCGAGGGCCTGGTCCTTCATTTGGGTTATCATCTGCTGCTGGAGAAAGTCGCTGAACATCTGGGTGTTGAATCCGCCCGACTTGTAGCCTTTGGCGACCGATAGAAATACGGCCGAGTTGCGGAGATTGTAGGTGACGCTGAGTTTGGGCAGAAACTGGCGGAATGTCTGCTTGAGGCGTCCGGCCTCGTCGATGTCGGCCGAGAGTGTGAAGGGTATGGGACGCGGAAGCTGCGGGAGGTTGACCGAGCCGACGGCCCCGGTGGCGCAGTTGCTGCGGTAGGAGAGGGCGGTGTGCTCGTAGTCAAAGCGCATGTTGAGAGCGAAGCTCCAGGGGCCGAGGTCGTAGGTGCTCTGGTGATAGAGGGCGGCTCCGCTGACGTGGTGGCGGAAATCGCTGCCGAGCAGGAAGTTGTCGTCGGCCCAGTCGAGCTGTATGAACGAGGGCATGTTGCCGCGGATATTGGAGAGGATGAGGTTTTCGATGCCGTCCTCCTTGAATGTCACGGGGGCGGTCATGGAGCCGTATTTGTAGAAGGCGAATGCTCCGGCGAGCCATGAGTAGCCGCCTTTGTGTCCGCGCACTACGATGTCCTGCGTGATGCTGCGGTCGAGCTGACGCTGGGTGAGGGTGAAGTAGCTTTCAGGGAGGAAGTCCTGGTCGAGCGTCATATTGTCGCTGAGAAACTGTAGGCCTGTGATGGAGGCTATGCTCACCGATGGTCCGGCCCAGCGGACGGTGAGTCCGTCGGTCACCGAGGTGCGTCGGTAGAAGCAGGTGTCGTTATAGTTGATGTCGCCGGTCTCGACGTAGGCATAGGGGTAGCCGCTCTGGCGGGAGTGTCCGGCCGAGAGGACGTTTTCGAAGCTCAGTCGGTCAGTGGGCCGCCAGTGGGTCTTCCATCGGCCGGAGAAGTCGGTTGAAGCGTCGGCGCGCTTGCCGTTGTGGAGGTTGCGGAAGTATCCGTGGGTGTGGGATACGTAACCGTTGAGGCTCATGGCCAGGCGCGGCGCGAGTTTCTGATAGATGCCTATGCCGGCACGTCCGGCGGCGGGAATGCTCCCCTCGGCCATGATGCGCACGCCCTGCCATGACATGGGCGAGAGGGTGTAGACGTTGATGAGTCCGGCGATGGTGTTGCGGCCGTAGAGGGTCGACTGGGGGCCGCGGAGCACTTCGATGCGCTCGACGTCGAGCATGTCGAAGTCAAAGCCGTTTTTGTTGAGATAGGGGATATTGTCGATGTTGAGTCCGACGGCCGACTGGTCGATGCGAGCCCCGATGCCGCGCACGTAGATGGAGGATGTCATGCGTGAGCCGTAGTCGGGCATGAAGAAGTTGGGGGCGATTTCGCTTACGCCTTTCATTCCGGCTATGTTGAACCGCTCGATCTGTCCCTGGCTTACTGTGGTGACTGTCACGGGCTGGCGCAGGAGCGATGATGACTGCTTGATGGATGTCACGCTGACTTCGCCGAGCTGCAGGGCGGCGGTGTCGGCCGGTGCATAGGTCACGGGAGTGTCGGCGGGGGCGGCTTCGGCGGAGAGAAATGTCAGGAGGAGTGACAGGAGCGTGATTGTAGCTGTGGGGATGCGCATTGGTTATGGAGGGAAACGTGTATTTTCGTAATGAGGGCGCAAAGTTACACAATAAAATCGGCCCCCGCAAGCGGAGGACGATTGTTAATATTTTGTTAATAAGAAGCTGAGCCTTACTTGGTCACTCTCTCGAGCCATTTCACCATGGCGAACATGATGCCCATCGAGATGATGCAGACAGCGAGGAACACGGCCCAGGCTACCCAGATAGGGGCTTTGTTGTAGATCAGCGGGCCGATCCAGAGCATGAGGTTACCCACGGCTGTGGCACCGAGCCAGAGACCCTGGCAGAGACCCTGCATGTGCTTGGGGGCTACCTTGGATACGAACGAGAGTCCGAGGGGCGAGATGAAGAGCTCGGCCACGGTCATGAAGAAGTAGTAGAGGATGAGCACCCAGGGACCGGAGAGGAGCCCGGCCTTGGCGGCTTCGCTGAGAGCGCGGAACTCTGTGCCGGAGGGATAGCCCATATAGAGCGAGTAGATGGTCAGGAAGAGGTAGGCGATGCCGGCGAGCCCCATGCCGATTGCAATCTTGCGGGGAGTGGAAATCTCTTTGCCTTTACGCGAGAGCGATGAGAAGAGGAGGATGATGAGGGGTGTGAGCACGATGACAAAGAAGGGGTTGACAGCCTGCCATATCTCGGGGGCGATGGTGGAGGTGTCGACGAAGTCACGTGCGAAGAGCGACATGGAGGTGCCGTTCTGGTGGAAGGAGAACCAGAAGAAGATGGCTATGCCGAGCACTGCGAAGAGTGCATACATGCGCTGCTTGATTTCCTTGGCCATTGCGGTCTTCTCCTCCTGTGTGTAGCCTGCGTCCTCGGCAGCGGCCTGACGCACAGGCGAGGGGAGACCTTTCTTGACGCAGAGGAACACGATAAGCGAGATGAGCATGGCGGCAACCGATGCGATGAATGAGTAGTGGATGCCGGTGTTGAATACGTCGAGGTAGCGGGTGCAGAATTCTGACATCTCTTCGCCGCGGTGGCCTACGGCTGTGGCGAGGGCGTAGAGATTGTTCATGTTTTCATCGGTCATGGAGTCGGATACGCTGAGGTATTCATGACACATGGCGGGGAATGACGCGTTGTAGGACATGCCGTTGGCGTTGAGCCACCAACTGCGGAGCATGGGAGCCACGAAGGGGGCGAGGACGCCGCCGATGTTGATGAATACGTAGAATATCTGGAAGCCGGAGTCGCGCTGCGAGCTGTATTTGGGATTGTCGTAGAGCTGACCGACGATGGCCTGGAGGTTGCCCTTGAAGAGACCGTTGCCGAAGGCGATGAGGAAGAGCGCGACGCAGGTTACTGTGAGGAGCCAGGAGGTGTTGCCCTCGGTGGCGAGAATGGGTATGGCAAGAATCACGTAGCCAAAGGTCATGACGAGGAGGCCCGAGATGATAGTACCCTTGTAGTTGCAGGTCTTGTCGGCAATGTATCCGCCCACGAGGCTGAGAACGTAGATGCCGGCATAGAAGAATGAGTAGATGAGTGTGCTCGTCTCTTCATTGAGGCCGAACTTGGAGCAAAGGAACAGGACGAGAACGGCGTTCATGATGTAGTAGCCGAATCGTTCGCCCATGTTGCTCAGGGCCGCAGGTATCAGGCCCTTGGGATGGTTCTTGAACATAATGATTGGTATAAGGATTTGGTATTGATCAGGTGCAAATTTACGATAAAAGAGTGTTTTTGCAAATAAACGGGTTAATTTTTTGTAAAAAATACCTCAGCTTTCGAGGGAGAAGTCTATTTCATCGAGAAGTTGTGCGGCTATGGGGCGTGTGAGAGGGGTGGCTGAGGCGAGCGCGGCCTCGATGTGAGGGCGTATGTCGGCGGCGAGCGCGGCGGCCTGACCGTGGGAGCCGGAGGTGGGGGATTGGGCGAGGATGAGGAGGTTGAAGAGCAGGCGCAGGGCTGCGTAGCGTGTGATTTCGGCGGGGGCGTCGAGGGCGTCGAGGGCTATGGCGAGGGCGTCGGGATGACGGCGCAGGAGGCGGAGACACAGCACGTCGGCCACTTCGGTGGTGGGTGCCTGTGCGAGCCATGCGGCGGCGGTGTCGGCACTCATTTCACTGACGGGATAGAGCATCGGGGCGAGGAGGAGGCTCTCGCGAGTGCGTGTGTCGGCCCAGAGCTCGGCGGCCAGCGAGGGGGTGTGGGGCAGGTCGGCGGCGATGTCGGTGATCTGCGGCAGGTTGAGGCCGAATATCATGCGGTAGTCGAGTCCGGCTTTGCGCAGGGTGTCGGCTATGATGCCGTTGCGCATGGCGAAAAACCGGCGTTTGATGATCTGCATCTGATTGTATTGCATGTGGTCGGGGGTATTGCTGTGGTTGATTGTCGGACAAAATTAACGAAAATTCCTCTAACAATTATGCGTTGTCGGGTGTTTTGATGAATATAACGTATAAAAATGATAATCTTACAACTATTGTTATGAGTGACAAGGATACAAGACGAGTGCCGTTGTGGCTTGTGATAGGAGTGGTGGTGCTGATAGTGCTGCTGCTTGTGTGGCTTACGGTGGCCGACCTGTTTGGCGACACGGATGTGGCCGCCTCGGTGATGCCGGCGGCCGTGGGATTGGCCGGCGGATTGTGAGGCGTATGTCGGTAGTAATGCCCTGTTAATCGAATTATTGCAGGTTTTGGTAATTTTCATCAAATATTCTTCGTATATTTGCATCAGAATTAACAAAATTAACTTAAAAATATAGATTATGAAATTTCTGAAAGTAATAGGTATACCTGTGCTTGCAGTGTGCGTGCTCGGTATGACAGGTTGCTCGTCAATGAGCAATACAGGTAAGGGAGCCCTCATCGGCGGTGGCGGCGGAGCCGGCGTAGGAGCCGGTCTGGGCGCGCTCATCGGCGGCGGCAAGGGTGCTGCCATCGGTGCTGCCATCGGTGCAGCCGTAGGTACAGGCGCAGGTGTGCTCATCGGCAAGAAGATGGACAAGCAGCAGGCCGAGCTTGAGGCTGAGCTTGCCAAGCAGGCCCAGATAGAGAAGACTACCGACTCTAACGGTCTCCAGGCTATCAAGGTGACATTTAACGGCGGTATTCTTTTCCCGACCAACGGCACTACGCTGAGCTCGAGCGCGAAGACCGACCTGACCAAGTTTGCGTCGTCGCTTATCAGCAATCCCGACACCAATGTGCAGATCTATGGCTATACTGACGATACCGGCACTCTGGCTGTGAACCAGCGCGTGTCGACCGGTCGTGCCGATGCCGTGCGCAATTATCTTCTCAACAGCGGTGTAGCCGCCAATCGTCTTTCGGCCGAGGGTCTGCCTATGCAGGATTATGTGGCCTCAAACGCTACTGCCGAGGGTCGCGCGCAGAACCGCCGCGTGGAGATTTATATCACTGCCAATCAGCAGATGATCGATGCCGCCAATAACGGTACTCTCCAGTAATGTGCCCGTAATTCTTTGTTAAGAAGCATCATCAATTCTAATTATCTCTCATAAGTGGTGGCCGCCCTGTCTCGGGCGGCCGCTTTTTTGTGGAGGGTGGGGCAAATGGGGCTTTTCGCGCTTGCGCGCTCACACTTTTGCGTCGGGCGGGGGGGATTTTGGAGAAAAAGTAGTAATTTTGCGGGAAATTGTTTATCGCTATGAGCATTATAGTATTGGGAATAGAGTCGTCGTGCGATGATACGTCGGCGGCTGTGATACGCGACGGTGTGCTGCTGAGCAATGTCATCGCGTCGCAGGATGTGCATGCGGAGTATGGTGGCGTGGTGCCTGAACTGGCTTCGCGCGCTCATCAGCAGAATATCGTGCCGGTGGTCGATACGGCTCTCAAACGTGCGGGTGTCGACAAACATGAGCTTTCGGCCATCGCTTTTACGCGCGGGCCGGGACTGCTTGGGTCGCTGCATGTGGGCACATCGTTTGCCAAGGGGCTTTCGCTCGGTCTGAGGGTGCCTATCGTGGATGTCAACCATCTGCACGGACACGTGTTGTCGCATTTCATCAGACGCGAGGAGTCAGACCCTGTGCCGGAATATCCTTTCCTGTGTCTGCTCGTGTCGGGCGGCAACAGCCAGATAATACTTGTGCGCAATTATAACGACATGGAGATACTCGGCCGCACTATCGACGATGCGGCGGGCGAGGCTTTCGACAAGTGTGCCAAGGTAATGGGGCTGCCTTATCCTGGCGGACCTCACATAGACCGTCTTGCGGCCGAGGGCGACGCGTCAAGATTTAAGTTTGCCAAGCCTCACATCGCGGGGCTCGACTATAGTTTCAGCGGACTCAAGACATCGTTTCTCTACACTCTGCGCGACAATGTTAAGGTCGACCCTGATTTTGTGGAGAATAATCTTGCCGACCTGGCTGCGTCGCTTCAGCGCACTATCATAGAGATACTCATGGACAAGCTCGACAAGGCTGTGAAGCAGACGGGCGTGAAGACTATCGCTATAGGTGGCGGCGTGTCGGCCAACTCGGGTGTGCGCCGTGCGGTGGAGGAGTATTGTGTGCGCCGCGGGCTGACGCCGTTTATCCCGGCGAGAGTGTTTACGACCGACAATGCGGCCATGGTGGCCATAGCGGGTTATTACAAGTATCTCGACCGACAGTTCTGCCGCTACGACAGTGTGCCTTACGCGCGCGTGAACGTATAATAATACAGATAATAATACAGATGCGATGAAAGTATCGGTAATAGTGATAGGTGACGAGCTGCTGATAGGGCAGGTCACCGATACCAATTCGGGCTGGATAGCCCGTCATATCTCGCCGTGGGGGTGGGAGGTGTGTGAGGTGCAGACGGTTAGCGACTGTGCCGATGATATACGTCGAGCCATCGACCGCGGGTTTGAGCGGGCACAGGTGGTGCTGACCACCGGTGGCCTCGGGCCGACCAAGGATGACATCACCAAGAGCGTGCTGCGCGATTATTTCGGCGGCGAGATGGTGACCGACCCAGCGGTGACCGAGAATATCCACCGCATCTTTGACCGCCGCGGGCTGAAGATGAATCCTCTGACGGAAGCTCAGGCAGTGGTGCCGAGTTCGTGTCGGGTGATACAAAACCGTGTGGGCACCGCGCCCATCATGTGGTTTGAGCGCGATGGACGTGTGCTGGTGTCGATGCCGGGCGTGCCTTACGAGACAGAGACCATGATGGCCGAGGCGGTGTTTCCGGCGTTGCGCGAGCGTTTCCCGTCGAGTGTGCACATAGAGCATGCGGTGCTTATGGTGACCGACTACACGGAGAGCGCACTGGCCATGAAGATAGCCCCGTGGGAGGAGGCGTTGCCCGGGTGGCTCCATCTGGCTTATCTGCCCAAGCCGGGTCTGATACGTCTGCGTCTGGACGGCCATCATGAGGATGAGTCGTTTATACGCAGTGAGGTCGCCCGCGAGATTGCGCGGCTCAAGGAGATACTCGGGCCGGCTGTGCTGGCCGACCGCGACCTGACCCCGGCCGAGATATTGCTTGAAGAGTGTCGCAGACGAGGTCTGACTCTGGCTACGGCCGAGAGCTGCACGGGTGGCAATATAGCCCATGAACTGACTCTGATAGCCGGGGCATCGGATGTGGTGGCCGGCGGCGTGGTGTCGTACAGCAACGAGGTGAAGACGCGTGTGCTCGGTGTGAATGGCGAAGACATTGCCGCTCACGGAGCGGTGAGCATCCCTGTGGTGCGTCAGATGGCCGAGGGTGTGCAGCGTGTCACCGGGGCTGACGTGACAGTGGCTACGAGCGGCATCGCAGGCCCCGGAGGCGGTACGCCCGAGAAGCCTGTCGGGACGGTGTGTATCTGCGCCCGCTGCGGTGACCGCGAGCTCTATGAGACGGCGCGTTTCAACGGTTCGCGCGAACGTGTCATCAATTCGGCCACAAGCCGGGCTCTGATACTTGCGGTCAAAATCCTGAGAGGATTTTGAGAGAGTTTAGAGTTAAAAGTTTAAAGTTTAAGGGAGGGCTGCGGCTCTCCCTTGTTTGTCAGGCTTTTTTTAATCGTCGGGGTATTTTGATGTAAGGTGTGCCACAATCAGATGCACGATTGGGGCATGAATGTCACGGTAAAATGCCCGGCCATATGTCTGGAAGCCTTTCGGGCCTATATAATATAGGTGTAGTCTGAAAAAACGTTTTAAAACAATCTTTCAAAATAAAATTGTTAAAAGTAAGGTGAAATCATTGTATTTTACAAAATTAGATGTATATTTGCACCTGTAAATATGTATCTCTATCCAAGAGATGCACGATATTGACGTCACCTTATACCATGAAATTAAACCATATCGACCAATCTAAGCTATTCCCTAATCCATTCAGGCTTAGCACTTCCGGTTGCTGATAGCGACGCGTACCTATCCATGGCTACGCAGGTGCCGACCTGTAATAACACCATATACATGACACAAATCTTATTTATCAATTAATTATTTTACATGAAAGACTTAAACACAGGTCGTAGCCAATGGCTACGGCGAATTTCCTTTGCTACGCACTGGAAAACAATGCTCCTGCTGATGGTGCTCTGCGTGGGTCTGCCCGCACGCGCTCAGAACATCACCGTGAACGGCGTTGTCGAGGACAGCGCAGGCGAACCCATGATCGGCGCGACAGTGCTCGTCGACGGTTCAAAGGACGGTGTAGCTACTGACTTTGACGGTAATTTTACCATCAAGTGTGCCCCCAACGCCAAGCTGCATGTATCATACATCGGCTACAAGCCGCAGACCATCGAGGTCAACGGCCAGACAAATATCAAGGTAGTGCTTCTCGAGGACTCTGAGGCTCTCGAGGAAGTCGTTGTAATCGGTTATGGTGGCACCCGTGCCCGCCGCGACCTCACCGGTTCGGTAGGTTCGGTGTCGGGCGTCAAGCTCGCCGCCGTGCCTGTGACTTCGGCAGCCGTAGCCCTCCAGGGTAAGGTGGCCGGTGTGCAGGTAACCACCGTCGACGGTCAGCCCGGTGCCGACATCAACATCCGCGTGCGCGGTGCGACGTCAGTGACCCAGGCCAACGACCCCCTCTATATCGTGGACGGTTTCCAGGTCGACAACATCAACGACATCCCGCCGGCCGACATCCAGAGCATCGACATCCTCAAGGACGCCTCGCTCACCGCTATCTATGGTGCCAAGGGTGGTAACGGTGTAGTAATCGTGACCACCAAGTCGGCTCAGGAAGGCAAGACCCAGGTCAACTTCAACGCCCAGGGCTCTATCAGCCACATCTCCAAGAAGCTCGACCTGATGAACACTCCCGAGTTTGTCAACTATCAGTGGGACCTCGCTGCTGCGACAAAGAAGTATAACACTACTGAAACCAACCAGTTCCGTTACTACTTCGGTAACCCTCTTGACATGGACCTCTACAATGCCGCTCCTACTCACGACTGGCAGGACGAGGTGATGGGCGGCAACCCCTTCAGCTACTCGACCAACCTCTCGATCGGTGGCGGTACTGACAAGACCCGTTACAATATCTCGATCACCCAGTCGGATGACCGCGGTATCATCATGGGTTCAGGTGTACGCCGTACCAACATCCACACCAAGCTCCAGACCAAGATTCTCCCCAATCTTACCCTCCAGTTCAACCCCAAAGTATCCTATCGTCGCGACGAGGGTGCAGGTGGTGACAACGTGGGCACAGGCGGTATCATCGACGTGCTCCGCTATCGTCCGACCAACGGTATCCGTGAGCTTGGTCTTGTATGGGCCGACGGTGTAGCCGACCCCGATGCCGAGGCAGCTTTTGCCTACACCAACCCTGTGAATGACATCGCTAGCAACACTCGTAAGAAGCACTCTTACACCGTGACCAACCAGGCCGCTCTCGAGTACAAGCCCATCACCGGCCTTACTCTCCGCACCGAGGGTGTCTACAACTTCGCTTTCTCTGACGACAAGCGTTTCTACGGACCTCTGACCTCTACCGGCAAGAAGCACAACAACCTGCCCGTGGCCTCTATCACCAAGACACAGAAAAACTCCTATACCTGGACCACCACCGCCAGCTATGACTGGAGCGTCAAGGATATGCACAATTTCTATGCTCTCGTAGGTTTCGAGCTCTACAACTCACAGAGCCAGAATACCTTCCAGCAGAATCGCTACTTCCCCCGCGACATCGATGCCCAGCGTGCATGGGACAACATGGGTCTCGGTACTCCCTACCAGTCGACCTCCGAGCTCGGCACCGCTGACCGCACCACTTCTTACTTCGGTCAGATCAACTACAACTACAATCACAAGTATCTCCTCTCGGCCACATTCCGTGCCGACGGTTCTTCGCTCTTCGCTCCCGGCAACCAGTGGGGTTACTTCCCCTCGGTATCGGGCGCATGGGTGCTCTCTGAGGAAAACTTCCTCAAGGATCAGATATGGCTCAACGAGCTCAAGTTCCGTGCTGCCATCGGTAAGGCAGGTAACAACCGTATCAAGGCTGACCAGTGGCGATTCCTCTACTACAGCAACAACACCGAGGGTCCCGAGTTTGACAAGTCGCTCTCAGACGGTGACCTCTGGATGGATACCGGTAAGTATCTCGTGAACCCCGACCTCAAGTGGGAGACCACTCTGACACGCAACTTCGCGTTTGACATCGCTCTCTTTGACAACCGTCTGCGTATCACCCCCGAGTATTACTGGAACACTACTTCCGACCTTATCTACGAGGCCGACGTGCTCACCACCATGGGTTATGCCAAGCAGTATCAGAACATCGGCCAGGTGACCAACCGTGGTTTCGAACTCTCGGTCAACGGTGACATTCTCCGCGGCAAGGACTATGTGCTCTCAGCCAGCTTCAACATCGGTGCCAACAAGATGAAGGTCGACAAGCTCACAGGTGACGAGTCTTATCTCGAGCTCCGTCACTCTCGCGCCAACTCTACCGCCGGCAACAACTATCGTCTCGAGGTAGGCGGTGAGGTGGGTCTCATCTACGGTTACGTTTACGATGGTCTCTATAGCTTTGACGAGTTCTATTATGACGCCGGTGCTGGCATCTACAAGCCCATCGATAATGCCTATATAAATAAGATGGGTCTTGATTGCAAGCCGACTGTCAATATGGACGGAATGTTTGACTCCAACCGTGCAGGTAAGGCCACACTCCCCGGTAAGCCCAAATTCAAGGACCTCAATGGTGACGGTCGCATTGACGAGAAGGACCGCACCATCATCGGCCGCACCACTCCCAAACTTCAGGGCGGTTTTGGTCTCAATGGCCAGTGGAAAGGCTTTGACTTCGTGGCCAACTTCACCTACTTCCTCGACTTTGACGTATATAACGCAACTGCCTACTATCTGTCATCGTCGATCGGTAACACCAACGGCAACTATCTCAACGTGTTCTCCAAGTTCACCGACCGCTGGAACTACACCGATGGCAAATGGCACACCTATGGCGATGATACAAAGCGTGAGCTGTATGAGTCTGTAAATGCCGGCAAGACTCAGTGGAATCCCGCTGACTTGCGTAAGGACTACACCGTAAGCAACTTTGTTGAGGACGGCTCGTTCCTGCGCTGCACCGACATCACCCTCGGCTACACTCTGCCCACCAACATTATCAAGCATGCCGGCATGAGCAAGTGTCGTTTCTATGCCTCGGTGACCAACCCCTTCATCATCACCTCTTACTCAGGTTTCGACCCCGAGGTTGACGTGCAGAGCGGTCTCACCCCCTCTTATGATATGAACCGTTATCCCCGTTCACGCAGCTACGTGCTCGGCATAAACCTTTCATTCTAATCAATACTTAGTCTTATACCATTTACATAGTAAAATCCAACAATGAAACTACGCAATATATTCATCGCCGGTATGTCAGTTGTGGCCCTCGTAGGCTGCAATGACTACCTCGAGGTGGACGCGCCCTCAAAAAACTTCCCGACGGACGTATTCTCTGACGCCCGTGCCATGGAGCGTGCGCGCAATGGTGTGTATGCGTCGATGCTGTCGAGCAATATGTTTGGCGACAAGCTCATCAACGCGTTCTGCCGCAACAGCGATGTGGACTTCGTTTCCAATTCCAGCCAATATACTACTACCAACAAGTATTGCCGTTTTGACTGTGACCCCTCCGGTAGTGATATTAAAAACTCGTGGTCAGATCTCTATCATGGCATCGAGGTGTGCAACCTCTTTATCGAGGGTGCCGAGGGTTCGCCCGCCTATGACCCCAAGAATCCCGACGGAGACATCGTTCAGATGATCGGTGAGGCCAAGGTGGCACGTGCCATGTTCTATCACGAGCTCATCTGGCTCTTCGGTGATGTGCCCTTCTCTTTCAACTCGTCACAGACAACTACCACCATGGTCTATCCCGTGACCGACCGTATCGAGATACTTAACAAGTGTATCGAAGATATCAAGTCAGTCGCAGACGGCATGAAAGACCCCTCTTCGATTAGCGAAGGTGTTGAGCGTATCTCGCGTCAGGCTGCCTATGCCATGATTGCCCGTCTGGCCATGACAGCCGGTGGTTGGTATCTCGCCCCCGACGGTGACACCTATGGCAAGATGACCCGTGCTGCCAACTATCTTGAGTTCTACAAGACTGCACGCGAGTATGCCAAGAAGGTTATTGACTCCAATGTGCATAATCTTAGCAAGGATTACTACAAGGTCTTTGTTGACGAGTGCAACAATATCGTGACCAACAACGACGACCCTATCTTCGAAATCCCCTTCGGCAAGGAGTCGACCGGTAACATCGGTTACATCCACGGCCCCAAGATGGAGCTTTATGAGGGTCAGTCTCCCCATCCCTATGGCGAAGCCAAGTCAAGTGCTCGTCTCAACGCTCTCTATCGCTTCATGTTTGATGAGGATGATGAACGTCGCGACTATGTCAACCAGCTCTTCCGCTACACTGCCGAGGGTTCTGAGTACACATGTCGTTTTGAGAACTCTTACACTGTACAGAACGGTAAATGGTCCAAGCTCTGGGTCACCGGAGGTCTTGGCCGCAGCTCTCAGGGCAGCACCGGTATCAACTATCCCTACCTCCGTTATGCCGATGTGCTTCTGATGTTTGCCGAGGCTGACAACGAAATCGAAGGCCAGCCTACAACCGATGCCATCGATGCTGTAAAGGAAGTACGCAAGCGTGCGTTCCGCAACACCAATCCCATCAAGGCCGAAGCCTTTGCGTGCGGTGACTATGAGGAGTTTAAGAAGACCATCCTTGACGAGCGCAAGTTTGAGTTTGCCGGCGAGAATATGCGCTGGCGCGACCTCGTGCGCAACAACATGTACAGTGTAGAGCTCTACTGGACATTCTTCCGTAACCTCGCTATTGCCGAGGACGCCGGTGGTTCGTCGACCTACACCGACCTCGTTTCTGAGCACGACTTCGGTTACAGCGGTGGCTATGACAAACTTCCCTATAAGATTGCCACTCTGCGTACCTACAAAAATCTTGATCCTATCACCAAGGAGGCAGTTTACTCGGAGCGTCAGTTCCCCAACAATGACATTATGGTCTGCTGGGCTGCCAATCCCTATGAGAAGTGGACAAGCTCGCAGATTGCCGAGGCCAAGAACAAATATACCAAACTCGGCAGCGCAAGCATATCTACCTCCAGTTGGACTGATGAGGATGTGTTTGCCTGGTGGAATGATGATGCCCAGGAGCCCAAGGATGAAATCCGTTACTCGCTTCTCGGTTTCATACAGTACAGCCCCACCGGTTCAATTAATCTCATTCGTAACGGAAATCTTGACCACTGTCCTGACCCGTCAGAGAATCCTACAGTCGACCAGTTGCCTGTCGTGCGCTACATCCTTCCTTATCCCGCTTCGGAAATAGCACGTTCACATGGTGCGTATGTCAACAAATACGGTTACTCACAACAGTAATATAACCTCATTTTTATTAATACGATACAATGAAAAAAGTACTATATTTCCTTGCTGCACTGATTGCCTTCTCGGTAACTTCGTGTAAGGAAGACGACGTTGTTTTCAACAACGTTGACGACCTTGACCGTCTGCCGAGGCCGATGTTCCGCAAGAAGCATAACACAAATATCAGCGACGAATCCGACCAGTATGGCTCGAGAGTAATTGACGGTGCTTACAATGCCATCCAGCTTCACTGGTATGGTGTGGATGGAGCCGCCGGTTATGAGCTCCTCTATCGCCTTGGCGTAGGCTCCGGTGGTACAGGTGCAGGCGACGATGCTTCTCGTTACGAAAACTGGGATCCCGAACTTCACCCCGAAGTTAAGCGTGTCAATCTTCCCGCCGAGCAGCTCCATTATGAGCTCTATAACCTTGAGTATGGTAAGGTGTACAGCTTCGCCATACGTGCCCTCCACCCCACCGACCCCGCCAAAAACTCTCTTTGGTATGGTCTCGGAGGCGGTCAGGAATGGGAAGACTATATGCAGATTGAGACAAAGGCCCGTTATGCCACACCTTACGGTATAGATACCCGTGAGAAGACTTATGACGGATTCAAAGTGCTTCTCGATCTCACTTGGGACCGTTCAAATTATTCTACCGAAGACGCCGATACAATCGAGAGCCGTTTCCGCATCGTCAATGGAGAGCTTGGTGTGACACACCTCACCCTCACACCCCACAGTTCCAACCCCACGGCTGTCGTGCCCGCCAAGTATGAGATGTATCCCATCACCGACACCGACCGTGCAAACGGTTATATTGAGCTTACCGGCCTTACAAGCAGTTGCCTCTATTCTATCGCCCTCTATGACGAACTCAATACAAAAGCTCACTTCGAGAGCGACAAGTATTACAAGGCTCGTAACTATCGTACCAAGGGCGACCCCGGTGCACCCATCAAGTTCCTCCACAAAGTGACTACCGAAGTCTACGAAGATCCCGACTCGATCTGGAACGTTGGCGAGCGCAAATATCAGGCTTGCCGTATCGATACCCTTATTGAGAACTTCAACGGTGATCCCACTCTTGCCGAGGGCCAGGTGTTCCTGCTCGAAGGAGGCAAGGCCTACTATATCCGCTCCAATCAGTCGATCAACAAGGGCTTCACAATGAAGACCGATCCCGCCGACATTCTCGCAGGCAAAGGACGCGCCAAGATTTATCTCGGCGGTATTGCCCGCAAGGGTGACAATCCCCAGTGCTGCAACTGGAACCTCGGTAAGCAGCCTGCTCCCACCGACCTCGACGCTCCTATCGCCATTGAGAAGGTGATTTTCCAGGATATTGACTTTGAAGTGCCCGAAGCCATCAACTATGGTGGCAACCAGAATGGCCAGGGTGGTACATCCGGCAACTACTTTGCCAATATGTACAGCAATGGTCTCGGTGTGGAATTTGAATCATTTGAGCTTCGCAACTGTACATTCCAGGGCATGATTCGCGGATTCTTCCGTATCCAGGGCCCCAACAAGAAAGTGTTCAATAAACTTATCATCGACAACTGTGTATTCTTCAACCAGGGTTACTATGACAACAACGGTTCGGGTTATGCATGGATAGCCGGTGCAGGTAACAATGTCGAAGACAACATTTTCAAAGGCTTTGAGATGACCAACTGTACTATCTACGACTCGCCCCGTCGTTCGCTCATCTTCGACAACGGTAAGGACGTGGCATGGAAGAGCGACGTGCAGTGGAACGTGAAGATTGAGAACAATACATTCATCAACTTCTCGACCCGCTCCAATGGCCGTTACTTCTTCGATATGAAGTTTGTGCCCGGTGGCTCCAAGTTTAGCTTCAAGCGCAACCTTATTGTTCTTGCCCGTGACAACAATGACAAGCGTAACGTATATCAGAATGGCTGTCTCATCCAGACCATCAATGGCACAGGTGAAATTTTCATCGACGTATGTGACAACTATTCGGCCGGATGTACCGACGCTCACTTGGTAGAGGACGGCATCTTCTCTGGTTCCAAGTTTACCGCAAACTCTAAGTCGTTCGGAGCATATGCCGACGAGAAGAGTCTGGCTCCCGGTCTTACGATCAACGACCTTGCCATACATGTAGGCGGTACACCTCTGCTCTCGACCGAGCTCTTCAATGATCCCAATCCCCGTTACCACGCTTCAGAGGCTTCTGTACATCATCCCGACCTCCACTCGATTGATCCCGATCAGATCTGGACTCGTCTGCAGTACAAGAATGACCTCAAAGTGACAACCCACGAGATTTATACTCGTAATATCGGTGACCAGCGTTGGAAGCAGGCTGAGCCCAAATGGTTCTATCCCGCAGGATCGGCAGTTCCCACTCCTGAAGAGCCGGCTGTCCCCGTTGAGTAATCAATCCCGACACTCCCTCATAGCCGTGGAGGCTGACATAGCTTTCTCCAGGCCATGAGTCACCCACATCCCCCTCGCCCGCACAGGGCGAGGGGGATATTTTTTAGAGGGTATCTGTTGCCTCGTCCACGGCATAGACCATCGCGGTGAAATTTTTCTCTTGCAAAGCTCGGAGATTTTCAGTAACTTTGCGCTGATGCAACCTTCTCTCTACATAATAGCCGGATGCAACGGGGCCGGGAAATCGACCGCGTCATACTCTCTGCTGCCTGATCTGCTTGACTGTCAGGAGTATGTCAACGCCGACGAGATAGCCAAAGGGCTCTCGCCTTTCAATCCCGCCGAGATGGCCATACTGGCCGGCAAACTTATGTTGCAACGCATCGAATGGTTGCTCAACGCGGCAAAAACCTTTGCCATTGAGACCACTCTCTCGGCCAAGAGCTATGCCATACTCGTTAAAAAAGCACAAAAGCTCGGCTATAAGGTCAACCTCGTGTACATATGGCTCTCGTCGGTCAAGCAGGCCAAAGACCGTGTGGCGCGACGCGTAGCCGAAGGCGGACACAATATCCAGCCCGACGTCATCGAACGTCGTTACTGGGCCGGACTCGAAAACCTCCGCGACATATTCCTCCCCATAGTGGACACCTGGATAATCTTTGACAACTCAGAGGGCAACCAGCACCTTGTGGCCACCGACAAAGCGATTATAGATAACCTGAAATACAGTCAAATAATTCACTCTTCGCAAGAGAACGAAGACAATCCCGACAATAAGTGACACACATACACTGCCTCTCTCTCAATCTTGCGAATAATAACCATCACAAAAAATGACCGCAGAAGAACATCAGACATATGTTGACCGCGTGACTCACGGCATGCGCCTGAGTGTCGAGCGTACCCTCCGCCGCAAGGCTGCGTTGGGCGAATATGTGGTGTATGCCCATCCCGACGGCACACCCTATACCATCCCTGCCACCGAGGCCCTCGACCGATACCTCTCCCGCCAGCGTCAATATGCGCAATAAACAGGCTTTGGAATTTAAAATTATAAAAGAAGAATGGAAAATCAGGCTCCGCAAGGCCGATTTTCCATTCTTCTTTTTTATATTGATACGGTGAGCTGAATGAGGCTCCGATAAATCATGACGGAGTCCGGGACATCACGCGCGTCACGAATGAATCGAGAGCACAAACGATGCGCCGCGGGTCACCGAGGGGTCAAGTGAGAGCGTGCCGCCCATCTTCTCGGCACGGAGCGCGCAGATGGGGAGCCCGAGACGGTCGCCTCCTTCCGCAAGGTCATGGGCCGAGTCAAAGGGACGGAACAGTCCCTCGCGATCGGCAGCAGGGATGCCGGGACCGTTGTCGGTGACTGCAAACTGGTGGCTGTTGGCCCCGCGTTTGCGATAGGAAAGTGTGATTTTGCCCCCTTCGGGCGTATATTTTGCCGCATTGTCAAGCAGATGGGTGAGAATCTTCTCCACACCCTCGCGGTCGAGCCGAGCCATGCCGCGTGTGCCGTCGAGATGAAGGGTCACCCCTTTGCGCAGACGGGGTCTGACGGCATCGGCCAGTTGCGAGGCCATCTGCTCGATGTTGACCTCCACGAGCGTAGAGGGGTCGACGGCCGGCGCGCTGTCCACCTCCGAGAGCTCGCCCACCTTGCGCATGTAGCCCTTGATGGTCTGCACGGCCGGATTGGACGGGTCGAGACTCTCCAGAGCCGGCTCGAGGGTCGACGACATGTTCTGAAGCATCTCGCTCTTGGCAGCAGTGCGCTCCTCGGCCTCGCGTGCCAGCCGCTTCATGCGGCGGTTTTTGACAAGCACGCGCTGATAAAACACCGCCCCGAGCCCGAGTGCGGCAACCGCGATGACAAAAAGAGTGATAAAAATCACCATCAGACTGGTGCGCGAATTGATGGTGTGTTGCTTCTCTGCCACCGTGGCCTCGGTCTGCGCCATCTCCTGCTTGACCTTGCCAAGCTCCGAGTCGTTGTTGAGAGCCTCGATGGAGTCGCTCCACTGCATGTAACTCTCATAGGTGCGTTCGACGAGCCCCGCATCGTTGGCCGTCACAGCCTGGTCGATGAGCTTCTGATAGGCCGAGTCGGCCGCACGGTAGTCCTTGCCCGACTCATATTGCTTGATCAGGCGCGCTATGCATCGTTGGCCCAGAGCCGTCCGGCCCACCGAATAATAATACTGCGCCTCGGTAAAAAGCATGTCGTTGGTAATGTCGCGTGAGCCGGATTCTTTGGCATACTTGGCCATCTTATTGAGCCAAGCCTCGGCCTGACCGTTGTTTTTGGTCATGCGGTAGAGGTCATATCGGCCCTTGGCCAGATAGAAATAAGGCTGCGGGAGCGAGTCGGCCGTCACGCCGCGCTCGGCCATGACCTTCTCGAGACCGCCCAGCAGCTTGAAGGCTCCCTCATAGTTGCGGGCCTCGGCGCAAGCCATCGCCGCCCCCACGGCCGAACGAGCCGCGGGCAGATATTGCCGCGATGCCACCTGCGAGTTATATGCTTTGATGTAACGGTTGAAGTCGGCCTGCGTGTCGGCCATCGCCGCCATCGCGGCGAAGGTCATTGTTATGACCATGCATACCAGTCGTCTCATAATTAAACAGTTTTAATATATACGTGTATAATCATAACACACAACCGACACGTTAGGTTGAGCCTGAGGGCTTAAATGAACTCATTGAGACGTGTTGTGGTTGTAATATTGTGAGAACGTTTCAATGAGTTTATTTATGGTAAGAATCATATCTGTTATTATATTGTGTGTGTTGTCTCTGCCTTGTGTCCGAGGCGGGGAGAGCGATCCGTTTTTTGCGGTGATATATCCCGATTCGGTCGATGTGGCCGGGTCGATGGCCGAGGTGGTCGAGGTGGAGCTTGACGATGTGGCCGACACGTGTGCTCTCGATACGGCTGTGGCCGGGGTGTTTCATCCGGCTATCGTGACGGTGCCCGATGACAGGTCGATATATTGTCATCCTTATTCGATGACTTTCAATAGTCCCGACTGGAAGCGTATGTGGACCAACACGACTGTGCTGGCGAGTGCCTATGTGGGCACGCTGCTGGTGCTGGAGTGTCTGCCGGCCGACGCTACGTCGTGGAACCGTGCCGAGATTCAGGATGTGCCTCTCTTCAAGCGTTGGTATAATCATGTGATAAGGTCGGGGCCTGAGATTGACCATGACAATCCGATATTCAACTATGTGTTACATCCCTATGCGGGGGCGGCTTATTTTATGGCGGCGCGTTCGTGCGGATTTAATTTCTGGCGGTCGCTGCTCTACAGCGCGTGTGTGTCGACCATAGGGTGGGAGTTTGGCATAGAGGCGTTTATGGAGCGGCCTTCGATACAGGATATTTTTATCACTCCGCTCGTGGGCAGTGTGATTGGCGAGGGCTTTTACCGGGCCAAGCGCAGTATTGTCGAGAATGATTACCATCTGTTAGGGTCGAAGGTGCTTGGCAATGTGGTGGTGTTTCTTATCGATCCGGTCAACGAGGTTGTCGACCTGTTTCGCGGGCGCAACACTCATTGCGCGGGGTGTCTGTCTCTCCCCGGGGCGGATGGCGACATGGCTTATGACAGTCAGCCGACGCGACGCATAGAGAGCTCTCTGGCTCCGGTAATCTCAGGTGACTACAAGGGCTTTTCGCTGAAAATAATGTTCTGACAGTAGCCTGCTCCTATGAGCAGGTGATATTTTATTTGTCGTTTATGTCCCAGCTTACAGCTTCGTTGCGGTCGGTGAGATAGCGGTAGGGGGTGGAGGTGAAGTGCGGCGATGCCACTGAGAGCGAGTCGGCCCGCAGGGGGGTGGAGATGCCGGCTATGTCGAGCATGGTGTGGAATACCGATGCCGAGGTCTGGACCAAGCGTGAGGTGTTGCCGGCGAGGTGTGATGCCGTGTCGGGGTGACGCTCGCGGTAGCTTTCGGAGAGCCATATGAGCAGGGGCACGTGGAGCTCGTAGACCGACGGGCGTGGCGAGGCATGGAGAAAGAGTTCGCGATCGTCGTCAAAGATGTTTTCGCCATGGTCGGAGGTGTAGAGCAACGCGGCCGTGGCGTTGTCGCGCCGCAGCTCGGTGATGAGTGAGTGGAGGACGTGGTCGGTATAGGCTATGGTGTTGTCATAGGCGTTGAGCAGGCTTGGGCGGTTGGTGGGGGTCACTTCGTCGGGCAGGTCGGGGGTAAACCGTGCCATTGAGCGCGGGTAACGCTCGTGATAGTTGAAGTGTGAGCCGTAGGAGTGGAGCACTATGAGCTGCGGCCGGCTGCGGTCGGCGAGGAGTTGTTTTACCGGCTCGAGCATGTCGAGGTCGCAGAGATTGGAGTCGGCCGGGAGTGTCTCTTTGAGAAACTGCCACGAGTCGGCTTCGCAGCCGAAGATGTCGATAAACGAGTGGTTGGGCCGCTGGTTGGACAGGAATGTGGTGTGGAATCCGGCTTCGCGGAAGGCTGCGATTATCCCTTTCTCACGATATATGCGGTCATAGTCTCCGGCACAGGCGGCCGAGAGCAGCATGGGCACGCTCTTGTGGGTGGTGTTGGACTGGGTATAGGCCCGCGGAAACTTTATCAGACCCTCCTCCGCGCTCAGGAGTGGCGTGGTGTCGCGGTTGTAGCCGTAGAGACCGAAGTTTTCGGCCCGGGCTGTCTCGCCTATCACCAGCACGTATATCTCGGGGAGCGAGTCGGCCTGATGGGTGGCTACGGCTTGGAAGGAGAAGTCGCGGCTGGTCTCGTCATAGGCGGCGGTGCGGGCTGAGCGGTCGACGGCGAGATACATGTTGTAGCACACGTTGAGGGGATAGAGACTGTCCTTGGCACGGTAGTTGCCACCGGCATAGCACACGGCCATGCATGCCGCTCCGGCGATGGCCGCGGCAAGACCTCCGCGGCGCATGAGGCGGCGAAGAGAGGGGGATATGACGTAGGCGGCCGAGCGCGCGTGGGTGGCGGCTACATAGAGTAAGGGCACGAATATCACCGTCACGCCTATCATGGCGGGGAGCATGCTGCCGAGCAGTTCTGTGACCTCGGCCGAATTGGTGGTCACGAGGTTGAGAAACATGTCGACGGCTATGATGGAGTGGCCGTAGAGATAGAGCAGCACGAGTTGGAAAGCAGAGAGAAATATCAGCAGAAAGAGCATCCACACGCTCCGAGCGGGATTGCGCAGCAGCGAGAGCAACATCATATACACTCCTGCGGGGAGGAGTATGTTGCATATGCGGGCCATCAGGGTCATCGGCTCGGTGACGGAGAGCACGATGTTGGGGAGCAGGAGCACTATGAGGGTGGCCGTCAGAAGCCACGCCGGTTTGATTTTACTGTTATTTGCATTATTTGTCATACCTTAATATAACCCCGGAAATCAGAAATTATTGTCAGAAGGCCTCGTTTATGCCAAACATGAATGACCACTGGCCGCTTTTGCCGAATCCGACGTCAAGGCGCACGTTGACATCCTTCTTGAACTCCCATCTGTAGCCCGCGCCAAGGTTGGGGAGCAGACGGCTCATCATCACGTCGCTCAGGCGGTCGAACACAGTGGCCACGCCTCCCCACACCACGATGCCGCTTCTGCGCCACACGTGCTGGCGCAGTTCCACCTGGGCCGCCATCATGTGTTTGTCGCGATAACGGCCTTCGTAATAGCCGCGCATGAAGTGTGAGCCGCCGGTCTGGGCCATCATGTGCCAGGAAGGATTGCCGAAATCAAATTTGGATCGGAAGTCACACGCGAGTATGCCTCCGGTCCAGAGGGTGCGGTAGGCGTCAAACTGCACTTCGGTCGAGCTGAAGGCGTAGCGGTTGCCCAGAAACTTGGGCCGGAAACACTGTGTGACCGAGGCATAGATGCCGCGGTGTGGATTGGTGAGCACGTCGCGAGTGTCGTAAGTCAGTTTGACGCCAGCCCCGTAGCTCCATGTGGTGGAGCGCATGCCGTCGAGGAGGTCGCGCCGCTCTATCTCGAAGGCGTGTATATAGTCGAGAGCCACCATAGGGCCGATATAGAGCTTTGAGCCTACGTGAAAGAGCATCGCGCCCTCGGCTTTGATGCCGATGCGTTTCATGCTTGACTTGTTGGCGTCGTTGTTGCCCATCTCGTGGCCTATGCCCCAGTAGTCGCTCGGGTCGGCGAAAAATTCCGTAAGATAGGTCACTCGATAGGTGTCGGCCGGCGATATATGGGTGCCGTCGACGCCTATGGTGGCAAATCCTTTGGTGCTGATTTTGCCGAAAATGCCTATATTGGAGGGAGGTATCAGCGAGTCGGCCACGCCGGTGCCGTAGAGTCCCGATGCCACGAGCCCGATGCCTACGCCTATGTCGGAGGTGTAGTAGGGGCCGCCGATGAGGCTGAAGTCCAGGCCTGAGGAGTTTTTGCTTTTGTTGGCGTCGGCAAAATATGCGAGAATACGATTCACCAGTCCCTGACGTGTCGCGTCGGCGGTTATGGTGTCGGCCGGAGTGTCGGCCAATGCGCATGCTCCGTGCATAAGAATAAGTCCGAGAAGCAGGTATGTACGTATAAGTCGCATATTTTAATAGCGGGGGATGAGTTTAAAGTTTAGAGTATAAAGTTTCGGGGGCGTTGCGTCGCGCAAGCCTGTTTATAACCTCATAACCTTATAACCTTATAACCTTCCGCAAACGCGGACTAATATACGAGGCGGACGTTGTCGACCCAGAGGGTGTTGCCGGGGGTTCCAATATAGGCTCCGCCATGGCTTGACGAGAACTGTACCATCAGATGGGTCGGTGTCTCGCGGGGGTCGGCCCATCCGGTCTCGGTGACTTTTACGTTGACACCTTTGCTATTGGTGGCATAGTCATAGTCGCGCAGCCCCATGAGCGAGGGGTCATAGTCGCTGCGGCCGGAGATGTCGCCGTAGAGTATTTCGTATGTGGCGTTTTCCACCCATCCGGCGGTCGATTTGCCATATTTCACCACCAGTGTGCCGATGCGTTTGGCCGAGATGTTGCCAGAGGCATCCTCGGTGCGTTTCTGCAGCAGTAGCACAGCCACGGCATAGTCGGGGCCGGGAACGGTCGATTTGTGGCTGAAGCCTGTCTGCTTGATGCGGTTGGGTGTGCCGGGTGTCTTTACCTTATAGTCAAAGCGCAGGGCTTGGGGGCGGTTTTTGAACGGAATACCCCAGTTGATGCTTTTGAGCCCCTCTTTGGTGCCGGTGATGGGTTCGCGCACGTCACCGAGAAATATCGAGCCTGCCGCGAGCACGTTGATGTTGACGACGCCAAGCACTTTGAGCGATTCTATGTGGGTGGATAGTCTGGCACAGCGTCCGCCACGGTGGGTGTCGGGGCTCACGGTGTTGTTGGTCTTGACCACTCCGGCCACCTTGGCCATGACATTGGATGTGCCCCAGGGAGAACCTCCGAGGTTGCGATAGGGGATGTTGCCGTTGATAACGCTGTCGATGGCTATCTCAAAGAGTGTCTTTTTCGCACCTCCGATGACGGCCGATTCGGTGATGTTGCGTTGTGTCCAGTGTTCCATGTCGCCGAAGCGTATGGGCACCTCGCGCCCTGTGCGGGCAGCGGTGAGTGAGGAGAATAGTCCTGAGGATAAAATCAGCAAGACGGGTATATAGAGACTTTTTGCAAATGACATAGTTGAAACGTTTGAGTTTGCAAAGTTAACACTTTTCGCGCGGTCATGGTTTGTCCATATTACGCGCAAATTATCTTTAATTTCTACTTTTGTGGCAGAGTTTTGTGGTTTTAAAAATCCGAATTGAGTTTATAACCACTCTATCTTTTTGAAGTCAATTAACCTTTTCAGAGGATGTTGAATAGTGAGATTATTACAAAATTTTACAAATGGAGGTGTTTTTTCGGTGTAATTCAGCGATGTTGTGTCCTCTCATATTGCCTATGTCTTTCGGAGAAACTTTTGTATCCCCTCCTTTTTCTTCGTAACTTTGCCCCTATGGATTACATTATAGAATTTCTCTCCCCGACGCTCTGCTTCGGACAGGTGACGCTCAGTGGGGCCGAGGGGTTCGGCATACACGCCGGCATCACGGTGGTGGTCGGACCAAACGGTGCGGGCAAGACTACGCTCGGCTATGTGATAGAACGCGGACGCTATGGATTTGGCAACCGTCTGAAGTTTCAGCGAGACGGCATGAAGGTCAGGATGCTGGCCTTTACAGATATACACTCCTTTACCGGAGTCGATGTCTTACGCTATGACCAGCGTCTCGAGTCGAGCGAAAACGAATACGTGCCCGTGGTGGGCGAGATATTCGGCAAAGCCATGGAGAGCGAGATGTGGCACGACATGTGTGGCCGTCTCGGACTGCGCGATGTAGCTGCCAAACGCATCAACTATCTGTCGAGCGGCGAATTGCGCAAGCTGCTTATTATAAACGCATTGCTTGCGGCTCCCGATATTCTTGTGCTCGACAATCCGTTTATCGGTCTCGACTCTCCTTCTCGGGCCGAGCTGCGCGACGCCCTTGCCGCTCTGCGTGACCGAGGGCTTCATATTGTGCTTCTGCTCTCCGACCCTGACGAAGTGCCCGACACGGCCGACGCGGTGCTTGCTATGTGTGGGTGTCGGTTTGTAGGGACAACACGGCCTGATGGCTGTGCGGCAATGGAGCTGCCGGTGCATGTGACGCTTCCCGAGGCTCCCGCGCCTGTGCCTGACCATGCTGTAGCGTTCAGCATACGCAATGGCCGGGCCGGATATGGCGGCCGCGATATTTTTTCGGGGCTCGATTGGGAGGTTAAGCGCGGGGAACGGTGGATGCTTACGGGGCCTAACGGCTCGGGCAAGTCGTTGTTGCTTAGTATGGTGTGTGGTGACAATCCGCAGGCCTATGCAAATGATATAGTTATCTTTGACCATAAGCGTGGCTCGGGCGAGTCGATATGGGACATTAAGAACAATGTGGGCTATGTGTGTCCCGAGATACAGCTTTATTTCCGTAGTCGGCTCACTGTGAGGGGAATAGTTGTCGAGGGGATGCGTCCTGTGCTGGAGCGTTACAGACTGCACACCGAGCGTGAGTGCGCGATTGCCGATGCATGGCTTGAGTGTCTGGCTATCAGTCATCTGGCTGAGCGTGATTTTTCGGCACTTTCGTCGGGCGAGCAGCGTATGGTGTTGCTGGCGCGTGCTTTTTCGCGACAGCCGGCTCTGCTGGTGCTTGATGAGCCGTTTCAGGGGCTTGACCCGACGGCTAAGGAGCGTGTGCGCCGTGTCATCGACGCTATTGTCGAGGTCCGTGCTTCATCGCTGATATTTGTGACCCATTATCCCGAGGAGCTCCCTTCGTGCGTCTCTTATAGCCGGTCTCTCTTAACCATAAGATAACTATAAGATAAACTATAAGAAAACAAGAGACTCCACGAAAATTTTTCGTAACTTTGCAGCCGTCAAACGAAAACAAAACAACTTCAATAAGCGTACATATATTATTATGGCAAAGAAAGCATTGTTAATCATCCTTGACGGATGGGGCATCGGCAACCACACCAAGAGCGATGCCATCTCGTCAACTCCCACTCCCTACTGGGACTATCTCATGAACTCTTATCCCCACAGCGAGCTCCAGGCTTCGGGCGAGAACGTAGGTCTGCCCGACGGCCAGATGGGCAACTCGGAGGTGGGTCACCTCAATATAGGCGCGGGTCGCGTGGTGTATCAGGACCTCGTGAAAATCAACAAGGCGTGTGCCGACAAGTCAATACTCAAGAACCCCGAAATCGTCAGCGCGTTCACTTATGCCCGCGATAACGGCAAGGCCATCCACTTCATGGGCCTCGCCAGTGACGGTGGCGTTCACTCGTCGCTCGACCATCTCTATGCCCTCTGTGACATTGCCAAGGAGTATGGCCTGGAGAAAGTCTATATCCACTGCTTCATGGACGGCCGCGACACCGACCCCCGCAGCGGCAAGGGTTTCATCGAGGAGCTTCAGGCCCACTGTGCCAAGAGCGCGGGCGTCGTGGCCTCGATTGTCGGCCGCTACTATGCCATGGACCGCGACAAGCGTTGGGAGCGCGTAAAGGTTGCCTATGACCTGCTCGTAAAGGGCGAGGGCACTCAGGCCACTGATATGGTCAAGGCTGTCGAGGATAGCTATGCCGAGGGCGTGACCGACGAGTTTATCAAGCCGATCAACAACTCGACCGTCGACGGCACCATCAAGGAGGGCGACGCCGTGATATTCTTCAACTATCGCAACGACCGTGCCAAGGAGCTCACTGTGGCTCTCACACAGCACGATATCCCCGAGGCCGACATGAAGGTTATCCCCGGACTGCAGTATTACTGCATGACTCCCTATGACGCTTCGTTTACCGGCGTGCATATCCTCTTCCCCAAGGAGAACGTCAGCAACACTCTTGGCGAATATCTCTCCAGCGAGGGCAAGAAGCAGCTTCACATAGCCGAGACAGAGAAGTATGCCCACGTGACATTCTTCTTCAACGGCGGACGCGAGACTCCCTACGAGGGCGAGGAACGTATCCTCGTGGCTTCTCCCAAGGTGGCTACCTATGACCTCAAGCCAGAAATGAGTGCCTATGAGGTTAAGGACAAGCTCGTGGAGGCTATCAAGGAGGAGAAGTATGATTTCATCGTTGTGAACTATGCCAACGGTGACATGGTGGGCCACACCGGCATCTATGAGGCTATATGCAAGGCTGTCAAGGCTGTCGACGAGTGTGTGCGCGACACTGTGGAGGCTGCCAAGGCTGCCGGTTATGAGACTATCATCATCGCTGACCACGGCAATGCCGACAATGCCATAAATCCCGACGGGACTCCCAATACCGCTCATTCGCTCAATCCCGTGCCCTGTGTCTATATCTCTGACAATAAGGATGCTCATGTAGAAGACGGCCGTCTGGCCGATGTGGCTCCCACTATCCTCAAGATCATGGGTCTCCGGCAGCCCTCCGAGATGACCGGACACGCTCTTATTTGATTTGAGCCTACTCAAATCAAAGGCTATAAGGTTGTGAGGTTGAGGTTTTTATGAGCCTTATTGTCTCATCGGCTTATAGCCTCGTGCATAGCACAAACTTCTTGTAAGCTATAACTCTGTGTAACCATTTATTTGAGCTTGCTCAAATAAATGGTTACAGTTTTATCTTGAATATAGAGAAGTCCGCCCTCTTATAACCTCATAATCTTTACATCTGAGCTTGCTCAAATGTAAGTAAAAACCCCCGCTTGCCATCTGCGGCATGCGGGGGGATGCTACTATCTATCTATTATTCACTGTTTAATTACCTGAATTTTTCATTCTGCGCTTATGCTATATTGTGGAGAGAGGCTGGTCAGTCAATGAGTGTCAGGTCGGTTGTGCTTTTATGTTATTTGAGCAAAATGTGTTTTTATGCAGTGAAAGTGCTTGATTACAGGGAATATATAGTCATATAAACGTCAAAGCATATAGCCAATCATATTATTTCGTGATATCGGGCTCCGCCTCGCCTGTCCACCTGTGGTCGGTGACATATGAGGGGGTGCTGATATGTTCGGTCCAGTCGATTGCAAACTTGTCCTGCACCCAGTCTCTGAAACCCGACATCTTCTGGGAGTGCGAGTCGCCAAAGGATGTGCGTCCGTCGTAGGCGTCAAATATAGGGCGGCACTCTACGGGCCATTTCCATCCGCTGTGGACGAGTATCATCTGAGGCGTGCGTGTCCATCTCTCGGCATCGTCCGTGTAGTTGCCTATGGGCTTGACCTCGCGGGATATCTCAAAGCCATTATTGTCATACACGGCCAGCGAGAAGCCTCCCATCAGATAGGGGGTGCCGTCCTTGAAATTGTCGGCCGTGATGGTATAGTCGGGAAATCGGTCGAGCGGTATGGTCACAGTGGCCCCCTCATAAGCGTCGCCGTCGTTGCTATGGTTGCAGTTTATGATCTGTGACACATTGTCGACACCAAACCAATTGTTCCATCTGAGATATGTCTTGTCATAGTCGGTGCCTACATTGTGGGTGGTTCCGGCGGGGTCGGTCCACAAGAGCTGTATGGGCAGTGTGCCGCCGGCGGCGAGAGCCTTGACCTTGAGATAGTTCTGTGATTTGTCGTCGGTTGAGAAGTGTGACACGCCAAACCCCGCGTCGTTGAAGTCGAAGTCAAAGCTGCTGCCCAGGTCCTCGCATCCGATAATCCATGATTGCACCTGAGGCTTTTCGCCTATCTCCTCCTGGTCTGAGTCGGCTATGCCAAATTCTTTGATAAACGAACGCGTGAACAATTCTTCGCTTGGCACCTCGATTTCGTCGACATGGCATGCGACAGATGATATGCCACATAGGGATATGGCAAGGAGATGAGAAAGTCTCATAAACTGGAAGGTAAATTATGTATGTATAATCTCTGAATATATGTCAGGTGTTGTAGTTACCTGTGCTGTGATTTGACGCAAAATAACGTAACTACTCAGGTAGGTTTGTCGTACTCCCCCATGCACAACTTCCCTCGTTGCAACCAACGAGAGTAAATCGTTTTTTTACAAAATATGAAGCTGTTTATAATGTCAGCATGCTCGGTTTGAGCTGTGCTATTAATTGCAACTCACGGAACGGAGAAAGATCTTGCTTTTTGGCAGTATCAATGACGGAGTGTATTACTGCATACGCTTCGGCTCCAAGGAACGTACGGAAAAGTCCTGCGACTTTCTGCTTCGTCTTTGCCGGTCTAACTGCCCGTTCACTTGCATTATTGTCATATGGGACATCAGGGTTGTCAAGGAAAGTGAAGATATAGTCCTTTTTACCAGACAATCCCTTCTGCATACCAGTAAACTCCTTGTCTTCAGTTCCAAGAGGTCCGTCAAGTAGTTCGTCCAGTCGTTTTTTCAACCCTTCACGGTCTATTTCGTCCCATGCTTTTTCTCTGCGTTGCTTCATTGCGTCTGTTATGAGATTGAGCATGTCCTTGGGCCATTGGTTTTCAGGTTGCAACTCTGTCAGATAAACGAGATTACGCTGGAGATGTACGAGGCAAATCTGGTGGGTCTTGACATTCATGCTGAAGTAAGCTCCGTGCCTGTCCGTTACAAGTACTGTATCTGGGAGTCCCTTGTCAAATGTATCATCTATTGCTTTGTGACCACGTTTTGCATGTGCTTTGAAAAAAGACGCAGTCTCTGTCTGCCATACCCACAGCCAATGCAAGACTCCCGCAATGTCTATACCCGTCTCATCTGCGCCAGCTACTGGAGACTTGCCTATCTTTGACTTGATTCTCTCGTAAAGTGCTCTTGCCCGCTTGGTCATCCTTTGCACTATATTGTTGATCGTACCCTCACTCATGTCTATATGGAACATATCATTCATGAGCCTTTTGATACGCTGGTATGATACAGCGTGCTCTTCACAAAGATATACAACCAGGGCCTGTACATTCGGGCCGTAGAATACGTCTCCGTTTACACCTTCCGGAAACTCGCTGCATACAGTATGCCCACAATTAGGGCAAACCTTCTCCAATATGGAGTACTGGGTTATGACTGGAGCCGGGAAGTTTATATCTATCATCTGGCGAGTCATCTTCTGAATACCCGAAACATTTGACAAATCTTCACCGCAGTCCGGGCAGTTGTCCAATGGTACCTCTACATAAAAATCAGATCTCTCTTCCCTTTGCAAAGTACTTCCCTTATGTCCTGGCTGACCTCCTGACTTCTTGCCAGATGGCTCACGCAATGACTTTGTACGCTTCCTCTCCTCGGAGGCTGCAATATCTTCCTTAGACGGAGGTGTGTTGCTGTTGTGGCTATCTTTCTTTGGTTTCTCCAATTTGTCGAGACGAGCCTTTAGTGTGCAGATTTCCGCATTCTGTTTCTTGATTTTTGCAAGATCTTGTCTGTGTTGCGACTCAAGGTATCCATTACGCTTTTTCAACTCCTTATTCTCAATCTTTATCGGAGCTACTTCATCTTCGAGTTTTGTTAGTCTTCCAAGAATATATCGCAATGCTTCATCAGCGTCAAGAATTACGTCAGGGTGTACGTTGTTTGTACAAGAATCCTTGCGACTCTTGGCATGTAACGCCCTGCTGGGAACTTTGCTATTTGCTGATTTCTTTGCCTTCATTTCACCTACAAAGGTACAAAAAAAAAACAAATATGCAAGTAAAATAATGTTTATTTTCTTGATATTCAATAGCTTTTATGAGCGTCAAATGCGAAGTGATAATTGAACGTTAAGCTGCTATTGTTTCGTCATAATATGAGTACGGCATACCTACCTGAGTAGTTACAAAATAACCAAATAAATGTTAAATATGAAAATTATCCCACTAATTTTGCGTCAAACAGACCAACATTTTCGGTAAATTGGTCTGTTTGGTGTTAATGAAATTTAATGATTTAAAAAAGTTAAGGCGGGGGTACGGGAGTTTTTTAATCGGCAACCTCTTACAGTCCGATCAGTTAAACTCATGTATTCCTGCCTTAACTTTCTTGACTATCTTAACTCTTTAAATCATAGGAGTCAATAGTATGTGATTTCTCTTCGGTCGAGTGAGTATGACACGTGAGGGCGTGCGCCCGTCGTCTGTGTGGTCCATACGCTGAGGCGTTCGGTCCAGTTGCCGCGACGGTCCTCCTTGCGATAGAGGTTAAACACCGCGGTGTGCTCGCCGTCGGCCAGAGGGTCGGTGTACTGACCCACCACGCGGCGGTTGTTATCATAGACGGTCACGGCATAGTCGCCCATGCCCGAGGTGCGCACCACGTTGGGCGAATCGTGCCGGTAGGTGAGCGTGTCCTTGAGAAAACCTCCGTGGAGACGGCGCAGGTTGGGGCGGCGGTCTTCCCAACGGATGATGCGTCCCCACTCGTCACGCTTGACGCGCTCGTCGCGGCGCGGCACGTAGTGGCCCAACTGGTCAAAATAGACTGTTGTCACGAGCGGTTTTACAGCCGTTGTGTCGATGGCTACCGAGTCGGGGCCCGGGGTGACGTTATAGAAGGTCGTCGTGGTGACGCGCTTGACGCGGTGGCGCAGCTCGAAGAGCGAGAGGTCGGAGGTCTCGAAGAGCTCATCACCGTCGTCGGCGGTTGTCCAAGCGTCATCACTCCCGGAGCTATGACTGTCGATACAGGATGTGGCGAGGGCGAGGAAGAGCAGTCCCGGAATCATGCGTAATATCGGAGTGTTAATGTTAAATGAGAGCATATGCTAAACTTTAAACTGTTAACTGTTAAACTCTAAAAGACCACGCCCTGCCGTAGGCCGATGTCAGAAGAAGAGTGTCTCGAGGGCATAGACCGCGATACCTGCCACGTAGCCGACAAAGGCTATCCAGGTGAAGCGGCGCAGATACCATCCGAAGCTGATTTTCTCCAGACCCATGACCACGACGCCTGCGGCCGAACCGATGATGAGCATCGAGCCGCCCACGCCGGCACAGTAGGCCAGCAGTTGCCAGAAGAGTCCGTCGACGCCAAAGTCGCCTGAGGGGGCGATGGGATACATCTCCATGCATCCGGCTACGAGGGGCACGTTGTCGACGATGCTCGACACGACGCCGATGATGCCTGTGACGAGATAGTGGTTGCCGTCGGAGGCCTCGTTGAGCCATGCGCCAAACGAGGTGAGCACGCCGGTCTCCTGAAGAGTGGCCACGGCAAGAAGTATGCCGAGGAAGAAGAGGATGGTGGCCATGTCGATGCGTGAGAGGAGTGTGGTCACTTTGAGATGGCTTGATTCGCAGAAGAGCGCGTTGCGGTTGCAGCGATATTCGCTCACGAGCCACAGCACACCGAGTGCGAGGAGTATGCCCATGAAGGGTGCGAGGCCGGTGAGCATACGGAAGATTGGCACGAAGATGAGGCCGCCCACGCCCACGCAGAGTATGAGCAGGCGGTCGGGATTATTGGCCGCGCCGGGAGCCTCGTCATGCTTGGGCATCTCCAGCTCGCCCTTGAGATAGAGGCTCACGCAGAGCATCGACACGAAGGCCGACACGAGCGAGGGCAGGAGCAACTGGCTGATGACTCCGCCGGTCGAAATCATGCCCTTGATCCACAGCATGATGGTGGTGACGTCGCCGATGGGCGAGAACGCGCCGCCGGCATTGGCTGCGATGATGATCATGCCTCCGAAGAGCATGCGGTCTTTGCTGTCGGCCACCAGTTTGCGCAGCACCATCACCATGACGATGCTCGTGGTGAGGTTGTCGAGGATGGCCGAGAGGAAAAATGTCATGAATGTGATGCGCCACAGCAGAGCTCGCTTGCTCTTGGTGGCGAGGGCGTCCTGCACGAAGTAGAAGCCTCCGTTGGCATCGACAATCTCTACGATTGTCATCGCGCCCATAAGGAAGAAGAGTATCTCGCACGTCTCGCCCAGATGATGGAGCAGACGTTCGGATGTCTCGCCGTCGGCCGGACCGCCGCCACAGGCATAGAGTGTCCAGCATACCACACACATGAGCAGTGCGGGCACGGCTTTGTTGATTTTTAGCACACTCTCGAGTGCTATGCACAGATAGCCGAGAATGAAGAAAATGACGATTGCTGTTACCATGGTAGTTTTTTATTGTAGATTTAAGTGTTGTGTATCCGTGAGGTTGTGTATGGTAATGATATGTCGGGATGGATGGTCGGCATGGTGAGGAGAAGCAATGCGGTAAATGAAAAAATTTGGTGCAAAGGTCGCAATTATATCACTAATAACAAAACTTATGGTTTAAAAAGTTGATGGAGCTTAAAAAGTTAAGATAAAAGTCCGGGCCCGGCTGTATGCCGTAAGCCATTTATAACTATGGGAAATAAAAAAGGAGCACGCGGTGTTACGGTGTCCGCGCGCTCCCCTAAGGTAAGGATGTTAGATGGATGTTATCTTGTGGTCAGCCGGAGAGTCCGGCTGCTGAATTTTGATAGTCCCGGATTAGATGATGCCCTGTCCGATCATGGCGTTGGCTACCTTCATGAAGCCGGCGATGTTGGCTCCCTTCATGTAGTTGATAAAGCCGTCGGGCTCGGTGCCGTGCTCTACACACTGTGTGTGGATGTTGCTCATGATTTCGTGGAGACGGTCGTCGACCTCCTCGGCACTCCACTGGAGATGCTCGGCGTTCTGGCTCATTTCGAGACCTGAGGTGGCCACGCCGCCGGCGTTTACAGCCTTGCCGGGAGCATAGTTCACGCGGGCTTCGATGAATGTATCGATGGCCTCGGGTGTACAACCCATGTTGGACACTTCGGCTACGATCTGCACGCCGTTGGCCACGAGAGCTTTGGCGTCATCACCGTTGACCTCGTTCTGGGTGGCGCAGGGCAGAGCGATGTCCACCTTCTGCTCCCAGGGCTTGCGGCCGGGATAGAATGTAGCTTCGGGATATTTCTCGGCATAGGGAGCCACGATGTCCTCGCCTGTTGCGCGGAGATAGAGCATATAGTCGATCTTCTCGCCCGAGATGCCTTCGGGGTCGTAGATATATCCGTCGGGACCCGAGATGGTCACAACCTTGCCGCCGAGCTGGGTGGCCTTGAGGGCTGCGCCCCATGCCACGTTGCCGAAGCCCGACACTGCGATGGTCTTGCCTTCGATGGAGTCGTTTTTCTTGGCGAGCATGTTTTGCACGAAGTAGAGTGCGCCAAATCCGGTAGCCTCGGGACGGATGCGTGAGCCGCCGAATTCGAGACCCTTGCCGGTGAAGGTGCCGGTGCACTCGTTGACGAGTTTCTTATACATGCCATACATGTAGCCTACCTCGCGGCCGCCTACGCCGATGTCGCCGGCGGGAACGTCGCGGTCGGGACCGAGGTTTTTCCAGAGGCAGAGGATGAAGGCCTGGCAGAAGCGCATGATCTCGGCCTCGCTCTTGCCGCGGGGCGAGAAGTCGCTGCCGCCCTTGGCTCCGCCCATGGGGAGGGTGGTGAGGGCGTTCTTGAAGGTCTGCTCAAAGCCGAGGAACTTCAGGATCGAGAGGTTGACAGATGCGTGGAAACGGATGCCGCCCTTGTAGGGACCGATGGCATTGTTAAACTGTACGCGATAACCAATATTGTTCTGCACCTCGCCACGGTCGTCAACCCAGGTCACGCGGAATGTGACGATGCGGTCGGGCTCTACCATGCGCTCGATGATTTTTGCTTTTTCAAATTCGGGATGCTGGTTGTAAACGTCCTCTACGCAGATGAGAACTTCCTTTACGGCCTGCAGGTACTCTTTTTCGCCGGGGTGCTTGGCTTCAAGCCCACTCAGAATATTATTAATATCCATGGCTTAAGATTTTGATGGGTATTTATAAGGTGTTGATATTGTTGTTTCGGTCCTTGACCGATGCAAATGTAAGAATTGTTTTCGGATAAACGAATCGAAAAAAATATGTTGTGAAACATACGTTTTTAGCGATATTTTCTACTCTAATACCTAAATGCCGAAAAGAGTGACGGAATGTCTGAAAACGGCTCTGCAAAGGCACAAAAAGCAACAAAAGCCATTGAAAAAATTTCGCAAGGTTAAGTTAAAAAAGTTAAGACAGGAGTATGGGAGTGAGATTTCACACGCCCGGACTCCTGTCTCGGAATTTTTTTCTTGATTAAGGGGCTATTCGAGCATGCGGTCGAGCTCTTTCTGCGGGAAGGGGATGGAATCCAGCTCCATCTCCATCGTGCTGAGTGAGACATTCAATTCCTCCAGTCCTTTCTGAAATGCCTCAAATGTGCTCTCTGACATGTTGAGGTCTTTGGCGGTGATATTGCCGACGGTATATCGGCCATTGTCCAGTGTTACGTGTGAAAAGTATCTGTAGCTTGCCGCACGGACTATCGCCAGATTGTCGGTATAGGTCTTGTCGATTGGGCGTGACTCCTCCCGATATTCGTTTACGCTTTTGGCGACGGCGTTGACATCGATGTCGATATAGCGGTTTTCATTGACAATGTCACGGGCCATGCCGGGTGTGGGGGTGGTGTAAAGTTCGATTTTATCGATTAATTCCTGTATCTCTTCGGGTGACATTTCGGAGTCAGACTGCTGTTGTTGCAACTGTTCATTCAGAGCTTGGAGCTTTTGGTCGATTTTATCGCTGTTCATGCATGCCGGCAGGAGCATGACCGAGGCAATCAGGATGCAGATGATGAATTGTTTTCGCATAAGCTGTGGTTTTTCGGGGGGTGAGTCTGTGGTGTGACCGTATGTTGACGTTTTCTGCAAAGATACGAAATATCAGCGTGTTGGAGAGAAATTTGCACTATGTTGTAGAGCATAAAAAGAAACGAGACACATACCGCGTTGCCGCAGCGTGTGTCTCGTGTGTGGTTAAAATATAACCTGATTGTTTTGCCAATGATTTACTACAGTCCTGGCTTTAATTGCATATTCATCATTGTTGTTGTAAGCGGATTTGCGCATGAGTTCTAAGGCTTCATGCCTGTTTTGACGAACTCCCTTTCCATAAAAGGTCATGACAGCGAGTCGAAAAAACGATTCAGAGTCTCTTGCGTTGAGCTCGGAAATCCGTTTTATGATTTCATAAGCTTTTTTATAGTCTTTCTTCTCATATGCTTTTGAGGCTTCGATACGTAGATGTTCGATATTATTGGTTGGCATAATACCGTTACCGTTGGATATCATTCGTATTTTCTGAGCTTTTGTATGAGTATATACAGTATCTATAAATTCTTTTTCAAGTGATGGTCCCCCGCCTTTGAATGAATAACATTTACGTACAATAGTGCGTATCCATGCTCTTTCCTTTGATATTTTCATATCTTGCATAGTCGGCAAAAAACCTCCCTCCTCGCTGTATGTACTGATTTTTATACGCGGATATAGAATCTTTTTTTGTGCAATGTATTCGCTAAGTTTATTGACATAGTTGTTGGAAGTAAGAATGTCAAGGTTGTGTGATATGGAATGTTTGTCTTGATCAAAAAATTTGAAATCGTTTGGTAATTCTACGCCGCTCTCTTCCGATCTAAAAAAACATCTTGTCATTGATACTTCTAGCTCGCCGAGTTCTGATGTGGATTTGCAACAACCCATTTTTTCAATTCCATTATAGAAATTGGTTACAACCAACGGTGTTGCTCTACGGATTTGAGCGTAGACTGTTAGCAGGGGCAGTCCGATAATAGCGATTGATAAAATAAACTTTACATATCCCATGGCATGATTGTATAAGTGAGGCCAAATGTATATGGCTTGATTTTATAAACATCTGATTTTATCATGCTGTAATGTGGTATTTCAATAAATACTCCCAGTCCTTTGAGCGGTCCAAGGCCTCCCATACGTATGGCATAATAGCTAGTAAGTCCATTATCAAGTAGTGATTTTTGGTTGTCGTTAATTCCGCTAATATGATAATATGCTGGTAAATTGTAACGTAAACTTCCTTCAAGTATGACCTTGTTTTCGTTGTCCATACTGCCAAATGCTATCATTAATCCACCACCTAACTGTATACGTTGGATATTATGTCGCATTGTTGCATCGCTTGCTACGGTTTTGAACTGATTTATTCGGTAGTGTGCAGAGCCGTATATGCCCCAATTGAAAAATCCCATATTGAAACTTTGATAACCGAGTTTTACGCCGATGTTTGAATCGGCAAATAGATCTCTAAAAGAGACTCCTATACGATCATATTCTTTGACTTTATAATCGGGAGCATCATAGTTATATATAGTGTAATTAAATGAATTATCAAAAAGACGGTCATTACTGGCTTTATTAAGACCTGCCGTAAGAAGATTTGTGACAGTGAAACTGTATAGGTTGCCGGTATTTATTTCAAATCTATGGTAGAAGTGAGGGTTTGTGGCATGTATTGTTGCTGTTAGTCCTGTGATAATTGTAAAAATGAGAAATAGTCGTTTCATAGTGGAAATTAATTAAGTCCGAAAAGATGATTAATAAAATCTAGTTTGTCAAACTCTCCGGCTGGTTCAAGCATAGTGATAGTCCAGCCTCCCATCTCGGAGCTTCGTGTGGACTGTGCTATTGTGAAGATGTAGCCAGGAATGTCAAGTACGTGATATTTTACACTTATGGTATTGATGAACTTGAATTGTTCAGAGCGAATAAGGCCGAGAAACATTGATAGTTCATCAATCTGACATGTCGAAGAACGCAATTCGGCTGACGTCGCTCGATTATGATTGATATAATCATCAAATGTAATGAATCCTATTTCATGATCAACTGGGCTGATGGCTGAGGTGTTGTTATTGTAAAAACCGCCTTCGCGCAGACCTTTGACCCCTGTTATTGCCCATCTGCGGTTGCCATTCGTATTGTATTCTTGTTTTAGAAGCAATGTGAGTCTGAATGCTTTACGATTAAATCCAAAGTCGCATATGGCTTCGGCCCAAGTATTTTCCGATGATGTATTCAATTGTCCGCCCCATTTAACCACATCGTTGGCAAAGTTGTAGATGAAACAATCGAAATCCGTTCGGCTCAATCCGTTCGTGTTGATATCCTGACTTACAAGGGCGAATATATTATTACGTCTTGACATAGAGTCCGGTTTTATGTCGGGATGAGATTCTATACCGTTGAAACGGTCGAACAGTTCAGCAACGGTCTTTACATTACGTTGAAATAGGTTGTTAAGAATGGTGGTGGTACCAGGAGTTTGTGCGCTTCCATGCAAGAATATTAATATCCATGCCGAAAGTAATATTGTCAGACGTTTCATGATGTTATATCCGTTCGGTTTTTAGTACGGAGATATCTGCTAGTTTTACGTCATAACCATTTCCATCGGGAAGTTTAATTGGTGTAATATAGCATTTAATGCTTTTTGCTGTCCAGTCTATATATTGTGATCCGTCTCGACGCGTGCCATAGAATTTTTGGTAGAACACGGCATTGCACACATAATGGTCTCCTTCCTGTTCAATATTGTCAACTTTTACAAAATCAGCTGTCTCTATTTGTATTTTTTTGTACGGCATTTGTGATTTACCAATCGAAGGGTCATAAAGACGTCTTAGATATGTTTTGAGTAACTGAGTCGTTATTGTTGTTCGATTGACACTTGATGTCTTCATTTTGACTCCGGTCGAGTGTTTTACCCGACCGTCCTCAATAATGTCGTATGGATCTCCCTTTCCCATTGTGAGTCCAAGAATGTTTTTCTGATGACTTGTGCGGACATCTCTGCTTTGGGTATCATCGACCATTCTGGATAGGGAATGTGTGAATTCTTCGACCTTTTGTGTTACTCGTTGAGACAATATGTTTCTTTCTTGTTCGGATAGGCCCTCTTGTGCTGCAATTGCCATGTTACAGGCCATAGAGAAGAAAAGGATTATGGCTATTAGTGTATGTTTCATGGGTAATAACGGTTATTAACGGAGTTCGTGAATTTTTAAATAGGATGGGTCATCGTTCAATATGGTAATCCCTTTGATATACGGTGAAAGACATATGCGTCGCAGAAAGTCGGAGGCGTCCTCATAGTCGATATTTGTTTTCATATCGGAGGCCACTGATATAACCTTTGAAGAACTGTTAAAGAACTGATGGAGAATACCTGGAATCATTTCAAGACGCGAACTTTGGCTGATTGACTTGTCTGTCAGTTTTGATATTGCAGCCGAAAGTGTTGTGGCTTTGTCCTTATCAATATGTCTGGTTATTGGTGATTTGTTATTGTTGAGATAGGTCTCGTAATAAGGGGTCTGTTTTACAGGACCTTCGTTGGTCTGAACCGTGAGTTCGGCTCCGGCTGAGGCTAGAAATGATTCAAAATCAGGCTTTATATCTCCTTTGCCAATTTTCCACATTGATTCCCAAAACTGATTGGTAAATATCCCTCCGCATACACGGTTGCACCAAGAGTATTGCCCGAGTTTACTTGATGTTGTCAGGATTCTGCCTTTTGAACTGAATAACTTTAGAAAAGCATTTGCATCCATCCCGTCAAGACTCGTGGCACGGTCATTATTGGCCCACATCGGTTTGACTGATACACCTGGCTGCTCAACGTTACAGCAGTTAGCCACAATGATGCTTAGTCTCGGACGTTTGGCAGATACCCATTTGTCAACATGTGCCATAGGCACCCATTTGGATTGATCTCCAGTGTTCATGCAAAATTGAGGCCATGGATCCTGTCGATTGTTGACAGCATGAGAGCCATGTCCACCGTAAAATACAAAAATTATATCATCAGAATCGACTTCGAGATCTTCGATTGTAGCTTTGACATTCTCACGTGTACAGTTTGATCCGTCAATGCGCGTTATAGAAAAATAATAATTGTTTTCGAGTAATTTTTCAAGTACACCGAGGTTGCGGCTAACGTTGGCGAGTTCAAGAGTCATACTTTCTCCGATAGACCTGTCGATTGTATTGCAGAATACTATTGCATGGAATGTCTGAGCATTAGAAGTTATAGCAGAGAGCAGTAGAATTATTACTGCATATAAAGTTTTCATACTTATTTTTTTTGAGAGTTAATACGATTGCAGAATGATGACATTAGCGATGGATGGTTTACACTATAATAGAATATATCACGTCCGTCATAGCGTATACCCCATGTGAAGTCGCATGGCGAGTACCATATGATTGCATTTTCCTTTTTGTCTTGAAAAACGAAAGCCCATTGTGGACGATGTGGTATCATCGGGATAGCATCCCTGCTGAGAGAGTAATTGGAAGTATCAGACGTAAGTATGAAGTTAAGCGTGGCAATCTGCTCTTTGTTAAGTCGGCAGATAAGAGAATCAATAGCAAAGTTTGGTTCTACATATACAGCTTCTTTGTTGATGGAGTCTTGATATGCAACTGTATACATTTCCACCTTTTTGGGCTTTAATAAAAGGGTTGTGAGCCGATTGCCGAGTTGACCTAACGCTTTGCCTTCGGGAGCATTCCATGCAGATGGTACAATATGCTTGTTTTTGGAGCCATTGATTTTGTTATTTTCGGTCGACGTATTGCTACAGGCTATCATTCCAGTTAATATCATCCCGATTATTATAGCGATTGGTGATAATGAATGTATTTTCATGGGGAATATTTTAATGTTCTATTTGAATTGTTAGGAAAACTGAATGGTTGCGACCTTTGATGTGTTCATAAGGTTTGATGCCATTGATGGTATAATTGCGATTGAAATAATCATATTGTGGCAATGAGTAATTGACTGCGATATTGTAGCTGATGTCATCACCAAGAAACCTTACTCCAAGTCCCATTCTCATGGAAGTACCATCTCCAAACTGTGAGGAATCACCGCCAAATGGGGCTTTGGGAGAGAATACCGAATTGAAGCGAGTTCCGTATTCGATGAAAGGAGCCCAGCCTTTATTGTCTAAAAGAGGTTTTATGGTAAGGCGTATGCCGGCTCCTGCATACCATGCGTTCACTTTGTATTTGTTGGTCTCTTGCTCTTCAATGTCAAGATTCATTCTGAACTGACGGTATTTATAGCCTCCTTCGACCCATAGTCCAAACCAGGAATATTGTGGCATGTAGGTGAGTTGTGCTCCGTAGCCGAAATTATTGAACATGTCACGGGCATGGAATCCTAAATAGTTTCCATTACTGATGTCTATTTTGTTGTTATTGTCTGCGCTTACTGATAGCCAATCCATGCCTATGGAATTTGAGCCACCTCCAATACATGCATTAAGAAGGAATACAGGGATTTGGGTGACACTTCCAATCCAAAAGTTAGATCCATAGGATGTGAATCCAAAAAAGAAGTCGCGTGCCGAGATAGTATGTGATGCCATAAACGTGAGACATCCCACTAAAAATAGCCTTAACTGTGTCATAAGTCAGTAAAAAGCCCGGCTGAGTTCCCCGCTCCGGAAAAAAATGGTTAAAGATACAAGAAAAGCGTAGGAACTGTATCTTTGCTCTTTCCCAGCTTGTAGAGGCCTTCGCATTGCCCATCATCGTTGGAAGAGAGCAACGCAGAAGCCCACGCTTATATGACATGTACCGCGCTTGACACAGCGCGGTTGTACAAATCATATCCATGGACATCTATTGTTGCCTTGATCCTTGACGATGGTTGTATGAAAGTTGCGAAGTTTCTACAAGCCAAGAAACAAGCGTCAATAAACGCCTTTCTATTAATAAAATGTCACAGTTCCCACCACTCAAGCCCCTTGCGGACTTCTGCTGGAAAATGCATGGCAAATTTAACTATTGTTTTGATATAATGTAACTACTCAGGTAGGTTTGTCGTACTCCCCCATGCACAACTTCCCTCGTTGCAACCAACGAGAGTAAATCGTTTTTTTACAAAATATGAAGCTGTTTATAATGTCAGCAT
>NZ_CAJTCF010000019.1:0-54421 GCF_910574735.1 Duncaniella muricolitica
CGTGAGGGCTCCACCTCTTCCCATTCCGAACAGAGAAGTTAAACCTCACCACGTCGATGATACTGCGAAAGTGGGAAAGTAGATAACCGCCCCTTCCGTCCGCCCGGACTCCTACACAGGAATCCGGGCGGACTTTTTTTATCCCCGCCCCCGCTATCCCCTGGCAGACCCACGGGGGGAGATACAAAAGCCTCATAAGCACGATAAGAAACAAAAGTTTTTAGAGGAGATGATTTCCGTTAGTAGTATAAAAATAACATATATATTCAAGGCGCATGGTAATAAACCTGTGTTTAGGCATATATATTGCACAGGCGGAAGATGAAGAATTTAGTGTCGTTGACGCCGTGTAGTTTGGCTCTGAATGCTTTGATTTTTGAGTTTATAGATTCGGCGGATGCGTTTGAGGAGCGGTTGTCGAAGAAGTTCAGTATTTCATCGGCATGTTCGTAGAAAGTTGCAGCAATTGTGTTGAAAGACTTGAAGCCTGAGTCTGCGACGCGATCGTACCAGTGGGCGAGATTAAGCCGGGCACTGTCTTTGGATGAACGTTTGTTGAATATGACTCAGAGATTTTGTGACAGCCGGTATGCTTCCTTAAGGTCGGGATATAGGCTGAACAGCATTTCGGTTCTCTGCCGCTGTGAGGCTGTCCATTTTTCAGGAGACTTGAATAGGGCGTAGCGTCCACGCGCCAACAGCTCTTTTAGTGTATCGCCGTTTTCAAGTCGCTTGGGTTCATACTTGCGTCCTTCAGGTTTGGCCCTCTCGCGGGCATCGGTGTCGGAATTGATGGCGTCCCAGCGATGTTTGATGCGAATTTCCTGTACTGCGTCAAGCGCGAGCCTCTGGACGTGAAACCGGTCTATGACGCGTGATGCCCGAGGGAATGCCATGCGGCATATTTTGTTCATGCTGTCCGACAGGTCAAGCGTCACCTCTGTTACCTTATTGCGTAATGCGCTCTTTATCTGACGCAAAGCGCGGATGACCGTATCGGCATCTGTTCCAAGAATTATTGCCACGATGGCATTTTTACGGCCGTGAGCATCCTTGTTGGTGACGATGGTATAAAGCTCTCCGCGGCTTAACGAGGTTTCGTCTATGCTCAGGTGCGGGCCTATATTCTGCGGAAACACGCGCCATCGCTCCGCGTGAAGGCCCTCGGCCGAGTCCTTCCATTGCCAATAGCCGCTCAGATGGCGTTTGTACTGACGCTCAAACAGATCTCCGTCTATATCAAAGAACCATTCAAGAGAGCGGCCCGTAATCGGGTATCTGTCCAAGCATATCTTTTAAAAAAGCCGCAAACTCTTTTGAGAAGCGGGTGCCTTCGGCTACTAAATCCCAGCGTCGGCTGACGCTCTTGCCGGTCTCAATCTCAACCCAGCGTCGACGCTTGATGTGAAACGACATCTTGCGCCCTCTTACCGGGTAGTCACGTACGATGCTTTCCTCGTAGAAACCATTCGGACGAAGTTCTCCGGATTTGTAACCCTCGACACCATTATCACGTTCTTCCAATGTCACGTCAAGAGTCTCGGAAGTCTTTTCTACTTTGACAACCTCAAAATACTCTACCATTTCTTCCGGCAGAAGACACTCAGCCAACTCTATATATGGGTTCTTTTCCATTGCAGTTTCATTTTCTGCAAAGGTACTACTTTTATTTTCATTACACAGGTTTATTACCATGCGCCATATTCAAACCTATCCTTATCTGATAAGCGTTGTAAATATATGAATAAATAAGTTAATGATAGTTAAATAATTGGGGGGGGTGATTTTTGTCGTACATTTGCTGACATATTCAATGTATTACCCCAACTATTTGAATGTTTTGTACAGTGTTTTAATTAGTTCCGTCATGGGGTAGGCGGTAGAATCTTAATCAAAGAGTTGTGCCCGACACGTATTTTAGGGTATTGTTTGATGAGAAGAATTTTCCTCTTGTTGACCGCAGTATTTGCAATGGGTGCGTTCAGCGTTTTTGGGCAGAAAAAGGGGAGTGTTGCTATTTTTGAGGAGGCAAGTGCTCGCGAAGCCACTCCTAATGTCGCGGTGTTTGTATTCCCACAAATATGTGACCTAAATATGATTTCAAAGACTCGAGTAGACTATGGCCCCTATGATTTCGCTTTAGCCAAAGATCTTAACACTCTTACAAACCAAGAGCTTGAAAATGTAAAGACTCGTGCATTGCAGAAGGCATGCCGTCTCTCAGGTGCTGATTTGATAATTGAGCCGCTCTACACATCGACAGTTTATGATAAGGATAATAAGACCATATGGGTGAGTCTTTCCGGATATCCTGCCAGTTATGTGAATTTCCGTTCTTTAAAACCTACCGATATAGATATGATTCGCGCCCTATATCCTAACGGTGTCCATGGCATACAACAGCAGAATGCCGGCACTGTAGTGACCACTGCCACTGAAGGAACCAAATAATAAATATAAAGAAAATAATATACCATTCATTAAACATTAAAATTCTTTTATCGTAATGAAAAAGTTATTTGTTTTTATTGTCGCAGCAATGGCTGTACTTTCTGCGTCTGCTCAGATGCGCACCAGCCGCACCTTTACAAAGACAAAGTCCAATACTGAGTGGATTTTGCGTGCTGGTCCCAGCATCAACAGCATCACAGGTATAGACGGTCTCAACAGCAAGGTTGGCTTTGATGTAGACATTGCCTTTAATAAGTCGTTTGGTCAGAGTCCGCTTTACTGGGGTATGGAACTCGGTATCGGTACCCGCGGTTTTGGTTCAGACCTTGAATATAACGGCGAGGAGTATGGTATGACTGCTTATGACATCAAATGGTCACCGTTTACTATGGGATATAAGTATGCCATTACTGAGGATTTTAAACTTGATCCGCATGTCGGGGCATACGCACTCTATGATTTTGCAACGAGCAATGATTATGAGTTTGATAATAAATTTGATGTAGGCCTACAGGCCGGTCTTGGCTTTTGGTATAAGCGTGTGAATCTTGATTTTATGTATCAATTTGGTTTTGTTAATGTTGGTGATGATGCCGGCAAGACAGGCAATTTCCTGATACGAGTAGGTTATAGGTTCTAAATACATAGTCAGTCATCATACGGAATATGCTTCGAAAATCCATATTATTCCTATTGGTATCCTGCATGGTGTCGGTCTGTTGGGGGCTGGATATAAAGGGGCTCAATAGAAAGAAAGACAAAACGCCTGATATTGACATTGTGGTATGGCTCAGACATGAAGTATCCTGCCTACCTAATGATGTGGATGGGGTGAAGGTATTCCGCCCCAATACTATCGGAGATGACGGACGGATAAGTATTGACGGAAGTGTCGAACTCCCGGCCAAAAAACAATCGCAAGGTTTCATTGCTGCCTATATTTATGCCTGTGACAATCTTGGGAATGCTGATAGAATTGAAGCTGTGGACTATGACGCAAAGTGTTTTTCAGTGTATCGTGAAATACGTGAGGGTGAATATAAGGATGCTGTAATGTATCGTTTTGTCACCGACTATGTGTTTAGCGACGGTAAAATGTCATTCTCGACTTATGATATAAATGTAGAGTATAGAGAGAAAGGCATATTGCCGCGTAAGATCAACATCGAGAAGTTCAAACCGGCCACTAATGAGAGTCATCGCGAACTGTCCGAGGGGTTAAGCCTTGCCAATTCGATTTTAATTGATGATATGGCCGGAGCTGCGATTAAGGCCAAGCCGGCCGATGTGACACATTGGACTGACATCAAAGCTGGCAAGATAGTCAAAGGAATGAATGAAACTGAGGTACGTCTCATAAGCGGTGCGCCACGCAGCGTAAGTCCGTTAGGCGAGAGCATGCAATGGATGTACACCAATGATTTCATAATCATATTTACTGACGGCATTGTCAGCAATGTGATACAGGACTGACGTACCACGTCATCAGACGGGGAATTTAGCATTATGTTTCGGGCCCGCTCCACTGAGTATGCGGGCCCGTTTTAATTGTTTTAAGTTAACGGTCATTGCCGTTAACAAAAAAATAAGTATCTTTGCGCTGAAATTGGGTAATTATACCTGATTTTATCATTAATACCCGACAGCACAGCCAATTTTATAATGGAACTTACTGCTAACCAACTTGCCGCCCTCGTGCATGGAGATGTCGAAGGTGACGGTGAAGTGAAAGTGGGCACATTTGCCAAAATTGAAGAAGGCCAGCCCGGTGCTCTTTCGTTTCTTGCCAATCCCAAATATACTCACCATATCTACACCACGGATTCGTCGGTGGTACTTGTGAAACGCGACTTTGTGGCCGAACAGCCTGTCAAAGCCACCCTTATCCGTGTGGATGATCCTTATGCCACCATCGCCCGACTTCTTGAGATGGTGCAGGAGATGACCCGTGTGGTCAAGAAGGGGGTCGAGCAGCCCAGCTATGTGGCCGAGGGTGTGGTAATACCCGAGGATGCTTATGTCGGAGCCTTTGCATATATTGGCAAAGGTGCCGTTATCGGAGCAGGAGCCAAAATCTATCCCCACACCTATGTGGGTGACGGATGTGAGGTGGGCGACGAGTCCATTCTCTATTCGGGTGTCAAGGTGTATGACGGATGCCGTATAGGCAAGAGATGTATACTTCACTCGGGTGCGGTGATTGGTGCCGACGGATTTGGATTCGCACCTGTCGACGGTCGTTATGAAAAGATACCTCAGACCGGCAATGTCATCATCGAGGATGACGTGGAGATCGGAGCCAATACGACCATCGACCGCGCCATGATGGGTTCGACCCGCATATGCAACGGAGTGAAGCTCGACAATCTCATACAGATAGCCCACAACTGCTCGGTGGGTGACAATACGGTCATGGCGGCACAGGCCGGAGTGGCCGGTTCGGCCAAGATAGGACGGCAGTGTATGGTTGGCGGACAGGTAGGCATCGTAGGCCATATCTCGCTTGCCGACGGCACTCAGATAGGAGCGCAGAGCGGTGTCAACCGTGCCACCAAGCCGGGTGAACGTATCATGGGCTCACCGGCTGTCGAGATGGGCGAGTATGCCCGCGGACTTGTCTATGCCAAGCGTCTGGGCAAACTCTTCGAGCAGGTAAAGACAATCGAAAAAGAAATAAAGAAACCATAATATATGAATCAGAGAACTCTTAACGGCGAGTTTACGCTCACAGGCAAAGGACTCCATACAGGGCTTGAAATCACAGCCCGGTTTCTCCCCGCTCCCGAAAACCACGGCTATAAAATCAAGCGTGTGGATCTCGAGGGTCAGCCTGTAATCGATGCACTTGCCGAAAATGTGGTGGCCACCAACCGTGGCACCGTGATAGCCAAGGGTGACGCCCGTGTCTCGACTATCGAACATGCCATGTCGGCTCTCTATGCCGCCGGTATCGACAACTGTCTCATCGAGGTCAATGCGCCCGAGCTGCCTATCCTTGACGGCAGCGCGCTCCCTTACTGCGAGGCCATCGCTTCGGTAGGTATCGTGGAGCAGAAGGCCGACAAGGATTTCTATTACGTGAAGTCGCGCATGGAAGTCTCAGATCCCGAGACCGGCTCGTCGATTATCGTGCTTCCCGACGATGACTTCTCGGTGGACGTGAAAATCAACTTTGACTCTAAGGTGCTCAACAATCAGTTTGCCACCCTTGAGAATATCGCTACCTATTGCGATGAGATAGCTCCGAGCCGCACATTCGTGTTTGTACGCGAGATAGAGCCTCTTGTTACCAACAATCTCATCAAGGGTGGTGACCTCGACAACGCCATTGTCATCTATGACACTCCCATGGCGCAGGGTGAGCTCGACCGTCTGGCCGACCTCATGGGTGTGGCCCGCAAGGATGTGGCTGAGCTCGGTTATCTCAACGAGCGTCCTCTCACAAGCGACAACGAGCCCGCGCGTCACAAGCTGCTCGACCTTATCGGTGACATCGCCCTTATAGGACGTCCGCTCAAGGGTCGCATCATCGCCACCCGTCCCGGCCATACAATCAATACTACTTTTGCCAAGAAAATCCGCAAGGACATCAAGCATCAGGAAGTACAGGCCCCGATATACAACCCTAACAAGGCTCCGCTGATGGACAACAACCGCATCCGCGAACTTCTTCCCCACCGCTATCCTTTCCAGCTTGTCGACAAGGTAATCGAGAAGGGCACCAATTATATCGTCGGCGTGAAAAACATCACCGCCAACGAGCCTTTCTTCCCCGGCCACTTCCCCCAGGAGCCTGTGATGCCCGGCGTACTTCAGATCGAGGCTATGGCTCAGACCGGCGGTCTGCTTGTGCTCAGCGGAGTCGATGAGCCCGAGCGTTATTCGACCTACTTCATGAAGATTGACAATGTGAAGTTCCGTCAGAAGGTCGTTCCCGGCGATACACTCCTTTTCCACGTATCGTTCATGACCGAGCTTCGCCGCGGTTGCGCCATGATGAAGGGCTATGCATTCGTGGGCGACAAAATCGTCACCGAGTGTGAGTTTATGGCTCAGATTATAAAGAACAAATAAGAAAGACTATAATGAATCAACCCTTAGCATACGTGCATCCCGAAGCCAAGATTCATCCCAGCGTTGTGATCGAGCCGTTTGTCACAATCGGCCCCAACGTCGAGATAGGCGAAGGCACACACATATACTCTAATGTGACCATCATGGAGGGTGCGCGCATTGGCAAAAACTGCAATATATATCCCGGAGCCGTGATTTCGGGTCCCCCGCAGGACCTCAAGTTCAAGGGCGAGGACACTCTGGCGATTATCGGTGACAATACCACCATACGCGAGTGTGTGACCGTGCATCGCGGCACAGCCTCCAAGGGCAAGACTGTGGTGGGTAGCAACTGTCTCATCATGGCTTATTGCCACGTGGCCCACGACTGTGTGGTCAAGGACAATGTCATCATGTCAAACGCTGTGCAGCTTGCCGGCGAGGTCGTGGTCGACGAGTTTGCCGTCGTAGGCGGCGGTGCGCTTGTCCATCAGTTCTGCCACATCGGAGCCCATGTGATGCTTCAGGGCGGCGCGCTGGTCAATAAGGACATACCCCCGTTTGTCAAGGCCGGCCGCGAGCCTATAGCCTATGCCGGAGTCAACTCCATCGGTCTGCGCCGCAGGGGATACTCCAACGAGACAATCCGCGACATCCAGGAGATATACCGTTATCTCTATCTCTCCGGCCTTAACAACTCCGACGCCATCAGCCGCATCGAGGCCGAGCTGCCCGCATCGAAAGAGCGTGACGAGATAATACTCTTCGTGCGCAACTCCAACCGAGGCATTATCCGCGGTTACTGACACCGGACGGGACTCTGAGCCCGGTAGCGTGCAGACTACAGACCGACAATTTTTCTCCTCACCTTTTTAACGATTACAGAAGTGAAACGCTCCATAGCGTTGTCAATATTGCTTGCAGGCATCTCCGTGACGGTATCTACCCGCGCGGAGATGCCTGATGCATATAACAGTCTCAATCCTTATGCCGGCAAGTCGGGCAACGGGCTTGTGGCAGCTATCAGGCGCACGGCGCGTCCATCGCGGCTTGTGACGCTTGAACAGATATCCTATAGCTTTTATGACCCGTTTGAGGGCTGTGTGGTTGAGATGTCGGCCGGACATCTTCCGTCCGGCTATCTGACAGGTTCGATTGTCCCTGCCGCATGGTGGGATGACAAGACGCGAGCTGACAGCGTAGGGGGAGACCTGCACAACTTCATCCCGCTCACACCGAGCGCGGCTAAGGCTCTGACTGACCGCCGGCCCGGTGTGCTCTCCGAGGTTACAGACGACTTTGGCCGCTGGAGTGTAGGCCGAGCCGAGATATACGGTACGATGACCGACCTGTATACACCCCCGCGTGAGTTGCGCGGACGGTTGGCCCGCACCTACTTCTATATAGCCGCAATGTATCATACTGATATGCTGAAGGCCGAAGGGTATATGATGCTACGCCCCGACTATCCTTACCTCACGCCTTATTCCACAGGCCTACTGTGTGAATGGGCGCGCGACTGTGAGCCCGACGAGGCTGAAAAGGAATGGGACGACTATGTGACCCGCATGCAGGGGTGTGGCAATCCGTTTGTGTCGTATCCATCGCTTGCCGATTATATATGGGGTGATAAAGCGGGTGAGACATATGCCGAGGAGGGTGAGCCTGTGCCGCTTCATTCCACCTATCGCATGGACACTGACAGGATATATCTGATGTCGCCTCATGTGCCGGCCGACGCCCGGTGGACCATTGACGGCACTCCGGCCATGTCGGACAGCTATGATCCGCGCCAACTCGGCCTCGGCGACCATCATCTTGTCTATACTTCAGCCTCGACGGGACGCAGCGGAAGGATAATGATTAAAATTGTCGAGAAATGAAGTCAAAAGGGATGATTAAAACAGTGTGTATGGGCATGCTCGCCGTGGTGTGTTCATGCGGCCATGACAGTCCGTCGGGACGGGATATTATGACGGAACGTCCCGGTGTGGAGGGACAGCGTCCGGGAGTCGGAGAATCCAATTCCATGGCGCGTGAGCTGGCCGATGACGTGTGGCGAGTGTCGGGTCCGACATTGACGATGCGTTACGACCGCGGAGGTATATTGTTTGACACGCAGGCCGACGGTCGGATCAATATTTCAGATCTTGACGGAGCCGACAGCGTTTCGGTCGGGATAGGCAAGGAGGGGACCGACTCGCTGATGTCGGGGACGGATATCATTGTCAACGGCCATGCATTGACTCTGCGCAGGGTAAAGATGTTGCGTCACGGCGACGGCAGGTCATGGTATATGGCCACCGACAGCTCCGACGGCTTGTGGATATTGGTCTTGCCATTTTAAAGTATAAAGGTTAGAGGTTAAAGTTTAATGGCTTTGTGAAGCGTATAAACTTTAACCTCTAATCTTTTAAACTCTATAATGTCTACTTGTGCATCAGACGGGCCATGTCGCGCTTATCTTCGCGTTCCTTGATTGACTGTCGTTTGTCATACTCTTTCTTGCCTCGGGCTATGCCGATGACTAGTTTGGCAAGTCCGCGCTCATTGATGAAAAGGCGCAGGGGCACGATGGTAAATCCCGCCTCCTTGCCCGACTTCTCTATCTTGTTGATTTCCTTGCGAGAGAGCAGCAGTTTACGGTCGCGACGCTCGGCGTGATTATTGTAAGAGCCGTAGAAGTATTCTGCGATATACATATTTTTGACCCATACCTCACCATTGTCGACATAGCAGAATGTATCGACCAGCGAAGCCTTGCCCTCGCGTATCGACTTGATTTCGGTGCCGGTGAGCACGATGCCGGCCGTATAGGTGTCACCGATGGCGTAGTCAAACGTCGCACGCCTGTTTTTTATGTTTATATCCTTGGATTGCATGATAATTTTAGAAAATGAGAGAGAATATGAAATAGAAAATGTAGGGAGGGAGCAGCACGCCCAGTATGGCCAGCATCATGAAGTGGCCTATGCGGTCAGGGCGCACGTGCATATATTCGCATCCTTTCCACTGTACGAGCGCGACGTAGCAGGGGAGAAAAAACAACACCAGTGGCGTGATAGGCAGACAGTTGACAATGATTGAAATCATTGCGAGCATCCCGAGGGTGAACAGCGTGAATGTCTGGCACCGCTGCTCGTCATATTCCCCCTCAATCATCGGCTCCACAGCAACCGAGAGCACAAATGTACTGAAAAAATATGAGATGAAGTAGACCACAAAGGTTATAATCATCTTCATGAACAGGGATAGAAACACCACGTGGTGCTTAAACAGAGCCTGGGTGAACACACTGACGGCTGCCACAGCTATGAGCGGGTAGAACCCTTCGGCTGCAATGCGCGACGGGGTGAGCCGAGAGCCGCTTGCCGACATGGCCTTGTCGATGTCTTCCCATCCGTTGCGAGGGGAGAGTATGAGCTGAAACAGATATTGGAGATAATATTTCATAGACTGCAAAATTACTAAGAATCTCGCAGTTGAGAGTGCACCGGGCCATAATTCAGATGCTTGCGTAATGCTTTATTAATGTATTTTAACAAAGTGATAGCAAATTTTTGAGTACTTTTGTACGAATTACGTCCAAAGGTAAAATCATAAACAGATATAATGGAAATTACAGGCAAGATTATAGTGGCCATGCCCGAAGTAGGCGGCACTTCAGCCAAAGGAAACGCTTGGAAGAAGCGTGAATATGTGCTCGAGACTATGGAGACATATCCCAAAAAGGTATTTTTCAACTTCTTCGGCGACCGTGTCGACCAGTTTCCCCTTCAGGTGGGTCAGGTCGTAAAGGTCAGCTTTGACATTGACAGCCGTGAGTATAACGGCCGTTGGTATGTCGACATCCGTGCATGGAAAGCCGAGGCTCCCGATGCAGCTCCCGCCGCTCCTATGGCCCAGCCCGTAGCCGCCGCTCCCTCCTATGGTCCCGCACCCCAGATGCCTTCGGGTTACGCAACTCCCGGCGCGCCCGTGCCTCCCCCCGCTGTCGATCTGGCTCCCAGCCCCACCGACGACTTGCCTTTCTGAAAAGAATAATAATTCTACACATAGAGAAAAGTCTCAAAAGAAACAGAAGTTTCTTTTGAGACTTTTCTCTATGTGTATATCTAAGGCCATATCACATGTTTGCGATATGGCCTTTGTTGATTATGCTTCGTACTTCTTCACGATTACGGTAGCGTTGTGGCCGCCGAAACCGAAAGAGTTGGAGAGGGCTGCGCGCACGGGGCGGTTTTCAGCCTTGTTGAAGGTGAAGTTGAGAGTGTAGTCGATGTTTTCGTCGTTGTCACCCTCCTCGTGGTTGATGGTGGGGGGCACTACGTCGTTCTGGCAAGCGAGCACCGAGAACATGGCCTCGAGTGCGCCTGTCGCACCGAGCAGGTGTCCGGTCATCGACTTGGTCGAGCTGATGTTGAGCTTGTGGGCGTGTTCGCCGAAGAGATCAACGATAGCCTTCACTTCGGAGATGTCACCTACGGGGGTCGAAGTGCCGTGTACGTTGATATAGTCGATGTCCTCGGGCTTCATGCCTGCATCATCGAGAGCGTTGCCCATCGAGAGGATTGCACCCAGGCCTTCGGGGTGGGTGGCTGTGAGGTGATATGCATCGGCACTCATGCCGCCGCCGGCAACCTCGGCATAAATCTTGGCACCGCGGGCCTTGGCGTGCTCGAGTTCTTCAAGTACAAGTACTACTGAGCCTTCACCCATCACGAAGCCGTCGCGCGACGCGCTGAAGGGGCGTGAGGCGGTCTCGGGCGAGTCGTTGCGGGTCGAGAGAGCGTGCATCGAGTTGAAGCCGCCTACACCTGCGGGATAGATGGCAGCCTCGGCACCGCCGGTGACGATGGCGTCGGCCTTGCCCAGACGGATGAGGTTGAAGGCGTCGATGATGGCGTTGTTGGATGATGCGCAAGCCGAAACCACACCGAAGTTGGGACCATGAAACTCATACTCCATGGAGATGTGGCCCGAAGCGATGTCGGCGATCATCTTGGGGATGAAGAATGGGTTGTATTTGGGGCCCTGCTCGGCACCGTTCACGGCATAATATCCGGCCTCTTCTTCAAAAGTGTGCAGACCACCGATGCCTGCTGCCACGATTACACCCACGCGGTTGCGGTCGAGGTTGGATGCTTCGAGAAGATTGGAGTCGGCTACGGCCTGACGGGCTGCGACGATGCCATACTGGGCATAGAGGTCGAGCTGACGGAGTTTCTTGCGGTCGAAGTGATCGGCTGCGTTGTAGCCCTTGACTTCGCATGCAAACTGGGTCTTGAATTTAGAAGCGTCGAAATGGGTGATGAGAGCAGCACCGCTGACGCCGGCGAGGGCGTTGGCCCATGTGGTGGCCACATCGTTGCCGATAGGTGTTATAGCTCCGAGTCCTGTGATTACAACTCGTTTAAGTTCCATTGTAAAATTGTGGTATAAGTGAGGAAAAATTGAAATAAGGCTCCACTTTGCTGAGAGGCGAAAGTGGAGCCTTTGATGGTTCACGGCCGCAAATCTTCGCGGCAAACCTTAGGTCGTATTATGATGTAGGTTTGAGCGATCGGGCGCGGACGGAGTTTTTGAGGCTAATTACTTCTGGTTTGCCTCGATGTAAGAGATGGCGTCGGCCACGGTCTTGATGCCTTCGGCCTGATCATCGGGGATAGTGATGCCAAATTCCTTCTCAAATTCCATGATGAGTTCAACGGTGTCGAGGCTATCTGCGCCAAGATCTTTGGTGAATTCTGCGGTTTCGGTTACTTCGTTTTCGTCAACACCGAGCTTATCAACGATGATAGCTTTAACTCGTGATGCAATTTCAGACATAGTAATAAAGAGTTTTGATTAGTATATTCGGTTTTTATGGTGCGAAAGTTTTTTCACATTCGCGGTGCAAAGGTAAGAAATTTTTCATCAATTACTAAACTTTTAAACGTGTAAAGATGTTAATTGGGCTCCTTTTTGGTAAATTTTGTTCAAAAAGTCATAAAAATTGGTCATTTAAGGTGCGATTTTTTCGTTTTTGACTCGAAACTCTGCGAGAGTACAATGTGTTACATCTGATAAGGGATATTGTCTTGCTGTAAATGTCAATAAGTTTATTTGGCGGATGCGGTAATATTTCCCAATTTTGTGTTGTAAAAACCCTATGTAAATGAAAAAACTCGTATTGTTTGCTTCCTGCTCGCTCCTGCTCGGAGCGATGGCCACCGGATGTGGCGACAGGGATAAGAAGAAATCGGATGGTGGCGTGGAAATCACGGAGTTTGCCGTGAACGAGGTGATTATGACAGCCGACCGCAATTATCGCGCACTGCTGCAGGGCGACACTGTCTATCTTGACCAGTATGTATCGTTGCTCTGGCCCAAGTCGCTTGGCGATGCCGATCTGAGTGTGTTGCGTGACTCACTGCTGTCATATTGTTTCGGCGACACTGCATGTGCGGGTCCCGAAGAGGCTATCCGTAAGTTTGTATCGGACGTGTCGGTGCTCACCGGCGAGGATGGCGAGGAGTCGGTGTATAAAAACATCGAGCCTGTCGACTCGTTGCCCGAGGGTATTGCCGGGCTCGGATGTTATTTCAACAATGTCACGGCCTCGGTGACCGAGCTCAACGAGGAGATGGTGACTTATCAGGTCACCTCATCATCCTATCTGGGCGGGGCGCATCCGTTTACCACCATCCGCCCCTTTACCTATGACCTCGAGGCCGGACGCGTGCTTACGCTCGACAATATGTTTACCCCCGCCGGACGCGACAGTATAATGCCCGTGATAGTCAATGCTCTCGCCCGTCAGCTCGATGTCCCTGTCAGCGGGCTCGACCGTGCCGGCATCTTTACGGCTCAGCTCACTTATCCCGGCCAGCCATACATCAGCAACAATGTGTTGTATTTCCATTATAATCCCTATGACATCGCACCCTATGCCGCCGGGATGATCGACGTGGCCGTCTACCCCTATGAGGTGGAGCGTTTTCTTGCCCCCGGGGTTGCAAAACTTTTTGATGTCGGCATATGACATGCTCTGAATAAAAAGTATAGATAATCATGGATAAGCTCAAAAGTGACGGTTGGCGTCGCTTTTGAGCTTTTTTAGAGGGTGATATGTGAATGCTCCCCGGCCGAGAGTGTCGGGCCGGGGAGCACGTGGGAACTATTGTTCACGAGGAAAGGTTAGGGATTATTCCGGAGCAGCGAAGATTACGATGCGGTTCCAGTCGTTGGTGGGATATACCTGAGTGTCCGAACCTTCGGCCTGGAGGATGAGTCGGTCGGCCGAGATGCCGTAGTCGCCGGTGAGGATGTCGGCCACAGCCTGGGCGCGACGCTGAGAGAGTTTCATGTTGTAGGCCGATGTACCGGTGTTCTTGTCGGCATATCCGCATACTACGATCTGTGCGTTGGGGTTGGCCTTGAGATACTCGGCGATGTTATATACGTTGACTATTTCCTCTGACGATACATAGGCCGAGTTGATCTTGAAGCGTACGGTGGGGAAGAGAGTGGTCGAAGTGCTCTCGACTTCCACTGCTTCGGGTACCTCGGGGCAGGGGAGCTGGGCCTCGGCGGCTGCAAGAGCGGCCGATGTAGTGGCAAGTGCGCCGCGCAGGTCGTTGATCTGAGCATTGGCCTGGTTGAGTGCGTTTACGTAGTCGCAGGGGTTGTAGCGTTCAAACTTCGAGCCTGTGAAGTGGATGATCACACCGCCGGTGGCCGAGATGTCGAGGTCGATGGGGCGGTCAAACACTACGTTGTTGTAGTTGTCGCCATAGAACATCGCGCGTCCCTCGGCAAAGAGGTCGACATAGGGGCTTACACGGAAGCGGAGCTGAATGCCGGCCGATACGGGAAGCATCCACTGGTTGTGTTTGATGCGTCCGGCCTCATGGTAATCGTTGGCACCATCGACGTTGCGGAAGTTATAGACAAATGTGCCGCCGAGTCCTACGTAGGGGATGATTGACACGGGTCGTGAGGGATTGTAGCCGGCGATGGAGTTACACATGTCCCACATGAAGTCGACGTTGAGATTGGCTGTGCGGGCCGAGGCCATTGCGCCTTTCTGCCAGTGCATCGAGCCGTAGTAGGCCGAGAATCTAAATCCGAGGTATGGTGAGATCCAGCGTCCTACGCCAATGTTGTAGATTGCCGTTATGCGGCGTTCCTTGGTGCCCTGTTCCATAATCGGGGTGCGCATGCCTGCGCCGAGCTGTATATACCAGTTGTCGCGCCATGAACCGGGGGTGTAAATGTCCTTGCACTGCACCTGCTCTACGGCAAAAGTGCTCTCTTCGACTACTACATCTGTAGTCTCCTGTGCGTTCACATCATTGGCCGACATGAGGACACCGCCTAATGCTGCCATAAGAAACAGTTGCTTTTTCATTACTCTCATAAATTTGGAATGAAACTTTTGAAGATTGTTTAGTCTTGCTAAGTAAGTATGATACTTTATGAACTTGTAACGTTAAGCAATCTTTAATTGTTCAAAGTAAAACAAAAAGTAGGGGTCCGGCGTGGCTTTTTAACACATTTATGTTAAGGACGTTAAATGACGGAAGGTAGGGATACGAAAAAAGGGTAAGCTTACTACATCGCACCGCTACGACCCGATACCGTTGCTTCGATCAAGACCTGGCGGAGTTCTCGGGGAGCTGGTCGTGTAGGACTTACCCGACTGCAAAGGTACAACTTTTTTCAATCACGGCAAGCGTTGGCACAATATTTTTATAATGCTTTTTATTTTCAATACTCACTCTATATAATAAGGTGTAATGTGTGTTTTGTATTAACATTATTTTAGTTAAAAATAAAATCGTAAAAATAAAAGATAGGGCGGGAGGTGTGAAAAATGGAAAGAAATTATTACTTTTGTAGAAATTTGGAAAAGAATGGCCGGAAACCTTCAACAACGCATCGACAGGCTCCAGTCCAAAGCCCGCTTGCTCGCCGACCGATACAAGGTGGTGAAGCGAGGCCGGGAAGAGGCCGAAGGCCGGGTGGCGGAGCTTCAGGCACAAGTCTTGCGTCTTGAGCGGGAATTATCGCTCAGAGACGCCGAGATAGAGCGTCTGAAGGTGTCGTCGGTGCTGACCCCCGACCATAAGGACGTTGAGGCCACACGTACATTCCTATCCGAATTAGTGCGCGAAATCGACAAGTGCATCGCTCAGTTAAGCATTTGATGTCTGACAAAATACATAACATATCCATCCGTATCGCCGACCTGCCACGCATACAGCTCACAGTGCCCCACAGTCAGGAGCCGCTGGTGAGACGTGCCGAAGAAAATATCAACGGCCTGTGGAAAAAATGGAAGGAGAGGGATGAGTTCCGCGACAAGTCGTCGGCCGAAGTCCTGGCGATGGTCACCTTCAGGTTTGCCCAGCTTTATTATTCCAACCTGGAGGCCGGCGAGAGCCTCGACAGCATGCTCGACGGCATGGAGCAGACTTTTGACAGCCTGCTTCTTGACGACATAACATAATCCGACACAGGCATACAAAAGCCTCGGCCGGAGCGGCACATGCCGACACATCACGCACGATTGACCCTATCGTAGCCCCGTGGCCGTAAGCCCCGCGCAATTTTCAGGCGTGGAGCCGACGCAAGCCCGAGGGCCCGCAGGGGTCGGCACGTGTGTTTTTTTATATCTTTATTCATCCTTTTTATTATCAACATTCAGACATGTTTATGATAGCATTACTTTATATCGCCATCGCATTGATAGGAGCGGCACTGGGCATAGGCATATTAATGGCCGTGCAGAAGTCTACCGGCCGCTCGCGCGCCAAGACTATCGTCGAGGACGCCCAGCGTGAAGCGGAGGTGATCATGAAAGACAAACTCCTCGAGGCCCGCGAGCAGGAGCTCCGCATCAAGACCGAGGCCGAGAAGGCCGCCAACCAGCGGCTCTCGCGCGTGCAGAGCGAGGAGGCCAAGCTCAAGCAGCGTCAGTCGCAGCTCAATCAGCAGCAGAGCGAAAACACTAAGGCCCGCAACGAAATCGAGCAGTCGCGCCGCGAGATAGAGGCTCAGAGCCAGGCTCTCGAAGTGCGTGGCGAGGAGCTTGACCGTCTGCGCCGCTCGGCTCAGGAGGCTCTCGAACACATCTCGGGCCTGTCGAGTGAAGAGGCCAAGGAGAAGCTCGTCGAGAGTCTCAAGGACGAGGCCAAGACTGCTGCCGCCGCCTATATACACGACATTATGGACGAGGCCAAGATGACCGCCAACAAGGAGGCCAAGCGCATCGTCGTACAGTCGATACAGCGTCTTGCCACCGAGACCGCCATTGAAAACTCGGTGACTGTATTCCACATCGACAGCGATGAAATCAAGGGCCGCATCATCGGTCGCGAGGGCCGTAACATCCGTGCACTCGAGGCTGCGACCGGCATTGAGATTATCGTCGATGACACCCCCGAGGCCATCGTGCTGTCGGGCTTCGACCCTGTGCGTCGCGAGATAGCCCGTCTGGCTCTGCATCAGCTTGTGGCCGACGGCCGCATCCATCCCGCCCGTATCGAGGAAGTGGTAGGCAAGGTGCGCCGTCAGATCGAGGAGGAGATTGTCGAGACCGGCAAGCGCACCGCCATCGACCTCGGTATCCATGGTCTGCATCCCGACCTCATACGTATGGTGGGCAAGATGAAATATCGCTCGAGCTATGGCCAGAACCTGCTGCAACACTCGCGCGAGACGGCCAACCTCTGTGCCATCATGGCTGCCGAGCTTGGTCTCAACCCCAAGAAGGCACGTCGCGCCGGATTGCTCCACGACATAGGCAAGGTGCCTGATGAGGAGCCCGAGCTGCCCCACGCTCTCCTCGGCATGAAGCTCGCTGAGAAATACAAAGAGAAGCCCGAGATATGTAACGCCATAGGTGCTCACCACGACGAGATAGAGCAGACATCGCTCCTCGCGCCCATCGTGCAGGTGTGCGACGCCATTTCGGGTGCCCGTCCGGGCGCACGCCGCGAGATTGTCGAGGCTTACATCAAGCGTCTCAACGACCTCGAGCAGCTCGCTCTCAGCTATCCCGGCGTAATCAAGACTTATGCCATCCAGGCAGGTCGCGAATTGCGTGTGATAGTGGGTGCCGACAAGATTGACGATGTCGAGACCGAAAAGCTCTCGGAAGAGATAGCACGCCGCATCCAGGATGAGATGACTTATCCCGGACAGGTGAAGATTACCGTAATCCGCGAGACACGCTCTGTAAGTTTCGCTAAGTAAGGAGGGTCAGGCTCATGAAAGAGAAAGACCGCCGCTGTCCGCGCGGCAAACTCCATTGTTTCGACTGGCTCGATGATGTGCCTGAGGTGCCCGGAGCGGGTGTCGACGACATTGTCGAGGTGCAGTTCAAGAACACCCGCAAGGGATATTACCGCAACTCGCTCGGGCTGCCGCTCGAGATCGGCGAGATGGTGGCCGTGGAGGCTACTCCGGGCCATGACATAGGATGCGTCACGCTCACGGGGCGTCTCGTGGCCATGCAGATGCGTCGCGCCGGTTTCAAGAGCGATGCCGAGATTAAGCGTGTGTTTCGCAAGGCCAAGCCGGCCGACATCGAGAAATATGAGGAGGCCCGTGCGCGCGAGAATGACACCATGATACGCGCCCGCAAGATAGCCGAGTCACTCAATCTCAATATGAAGATTGGAGACGTGGAGTATCAGGGCGACGGCAACAAAGCCATATTCTATTACATAGCCGACGAGCGTGTCGACTTCCGTCAGCTCATCAAGGTGCTTGCCGAGACATTCAAGGTGCGCATCGAGATGAAGCAGATAGGCGCGCGTCAGGAAGCAGGCCGCATAGGCGGCATCGGCTCGTGCGGACGTCCGTTGTGCTGCGCCAGTTGGATGACCAACTTTGTGTCGGTCGGCACCAGTGCCGCGCGTTATCAGGATATTTCGCTCAATCCGCAGAAGCTGGCCGGACAGTGTGCCAAGCTCAAGTGTTGTCTCAACTTTGAGGTGGACACCTATGTGGAGAGCTCCAAATTTCTTCCCGAGAAGAATGTGCGCCTCGAGACGGCCGACAATACATATTATCACTTCAAGACCGATATATTCAAGAAGGAGATTACCTATTCGACCGACAAACAGATGGCGGCCAATCTGGTGACCATCGATGCCGAGAGGGCGTTTGAGGTAATCGAGATGAACCGTCGGGGCGAGAAGCCGCTGAAGCTCGAGCGTGAAGGCCAGGAAAAGCAGCGCGAAAAGGCCAAGCCTATCGACCTGGCTTCGCAGGATGACCTCACACGCTTTGACAAGGCCAAAAAGAAGAAAAAGAAAAAGAAACCACAACAGACCGGCGACAAGCCACAGGCTCCGGCGGCACAACAGCAACCGGCCGCTGCCGGTCAGGCCCGACAGGAGCAGAAGCCGCAGCGGCAGGAGGGTGGGGACCGTAAGCCCAAGGGACAGCGTCCTGCCGGTCAGAAGCCGCAGTCCAAGCCGCAGGACCGACCCGAACATCAGGACAAGCCGCGCAATGAAGCCCGTCAGCCTGAACAGCAGCGTCGCGATGACCGTCAGCCGCGACTGGGCGGCCAGCCTCAGGGCGAGCGTCAGGGTGGCAATCAGCCGACACGACAGCCATCTCAGCGTCCGGCACCTTCGTCGGGCCGTGGGCCCAAGGCTTTCCGCGGTGAGGAAAACGGTAATGCCTGATCCCGGTCATGTCATGCAATATTATTTTGTTAACGCGAGATGATCAGAATCGTCTACATACTTACAGCAATCGCCGCCCTATGGGTGGCGGTTGCCTCTTGTACGGGTGGGCAGCGTGATTATAGCCGCTGGACCGACCTGCCGGCCCGTGGGTGGGCTTATGGCGACACGGTGAGCCTGTTGCCTATCGACACGGCTCTTCATGACAATGATTCGCTTGTGAGACGACCGTTGAGGTTCGGGCTCACTCATTCCAACGATTATCCTTATTCCAATCTGTGGCTTGAGGTGACTTATCACGGTGAGGAAAGCAGCTATCGCGACACTCTCAATGTGTCGCTTGCCGATGTCTACGGCCGATGGCTCGGCAGCGGTTTCGGTGCAAATTACCAGCATGAGATTGTGCTCAATCCGCGTGCCGATATCGATCTTACCCGACCTGTCACGGTGCGACATATAATGCGTGTCGACACGCTCCGCGGTCTTGACAGGATAGGAGTGAGTGTGAGATAGGGGGCACTGCTATCTAAGAGGTGGCTGGATTAAGCCGAAATTCCGATGCATCATAGATTAATATCGGCAATCTACCTGACAGATGTGTCCGGCAGGACATCAGTTCTTGTGAGAAAGGCCTGTATAGTATACGTAAAGACCTCGGGCATCAATCAAACGATTGATGCCCGAGGCTGCTTTTTGTAGCGAGACCGAGAATTGAACTCGGGACCTCCGGGTTATGAATCCGACGCTCTAACCAACTGAGCTATCTCGCCATCGCGATTTGCGTTGCAAAGGTAGACATTTTGTTTAAAATCACCAAATTTTTCTGCAAAAACTTTTGTCGTAGTTATTGACATTTTATTGACATTCTTTCTACATGTTATTGACAATGCTTTTACAAATTATCAACATTTTAGTGTAATATCTTGTGATATAGATGGTTGTTTTGTGGGTATTTTGTGTTGACAACTTGGCGGTATTGTTGGAAACAGTGTTAAATATCTGTACAAAGAAGCGGCATTGCTCCCATGTTGTCGCAACTTGGAGCCGTGCCGCAATTCTTTTACTCAACAATAACATTCGTATATCTCCTACGAGGAGGAGAGATCACTATGAGGTTTTTATCCTGATGCAAAATTACTAAGATTATTTGCTTCGGTATATACCTAAAAAGAATGATTATTGAGTTGAAAATTGGAGTGCCGCTAATGGTTTTTAATTATTCTACGGTGTTTTGTCTCTGGTCGATGTGCTTTTTTGCCTTCGGTAGGGTGTGGCGGCGTCCAGGTAGTTATCTGATGTCGGGGGAGCCTTCGGGTGTCGGGTCGGTGACGATGACAGTCTTGCCTGTAAGGCCCGAAAGCATTGAGGTGAGATTGTCGGCTGCTTCGGCTCGAGCGCGCCTGACATAGCCTTTGCGATAGATCTTGCGTCGGAAATTGTCGCGGACCTTGGCTTTGATGGTGTTTTCCTCTGATGTAGTGAAATGCTCCGAGCCAAAGAGCCGGTCGTTCCATGTATCGATGACAAGATAGGAATCGGGGTCGGTCGATTCGTATATCTCGACTATTTCGCGGGGAAGTGTCACGAGTATGGTGTCGTTCTGTTCGCTCAGGCCTATGTTCTCGAGTTCGAAAGTTATGGTGCCGTTGAGAGTGGCGCGGGCAAACATGTGTCGGGTGCCTATCGATGCTTTGATGGGTACATCCTCATATATGTCAAGAGCGCAGAGTCGCACCATAGGGCTGATGTCTGTGATGGCGGAGTCGTGGGTTGTGACGCGTGACGCCTTGGGCGAGCGGGCCCACCATATGGCGGCCGCGCCGACAAGGGTGACGACGGCGATTATGACCAGCAGTCGCAGTGTTCCGAAAAGTTTCATCTTATCTGTCCTCCTTGAAATTTATGATTACCTTGTATCCGTCTTTGCCGAGCATCGAGCTGAAATAGGCCTCGGCTTTGGCCTTGGCCTCTGTGACGAGTTTGTTGCGAAACATCGGTTTGTTCTTGACTTCGTTTTTGAGCACAGTGTTCATCTGCTCTTTTAGGGCGGCACGCTCGTCTACGTCGATTTCGGAGCGCAGGCCGGTGACGCGATAGTGGTCTTCTCGTATCTCCATGTTGCGTCCGAGATATTCGGTTGTGACCGGCGGGAGCGAGAGAGTGATGGTCTTGGTGCTCTCGTCGACTTTCACATCGTCGGGTGTGAGGTTCGAGAGGTCGATGTAGGCGCGCAGATATGTGTCGTAGGAATAGGCGGCCTTGCGCTTTCCGAGTTTCAGGGCGTCGAGCAATGCCGCCGAAGTCTGTTTCAGACCTTCGGCTTCTGACAGAGGAATGTCATCGATGGTGGCCATCTTGGAGACGGTCATTCGGGCAAGAATGAGTTTGTCGACCGACTTGACTTCGGAGAAGAGCACGTTGTCGCGTTGCTCTTCTTCGGCGCATGACCATAGGCCTGCAGCCGGAAGGCTGAGCAGTAAGGCGGGAATAAGATGATGTATGATGTTCATTGAGGCTACATATATAATTGATGTAAGAGTGGGGGCGTCGACATAGGGTGGGGCACCCAGTCGCTACACGGGGTGTTTATTCTATAACCTCAAATCCGGCGATACGGTTTGCAGTCGTGGCGGTTGTGTTGCAGCGGATGAGGCGTCAGATGCCCGGCAGTTGCTGCACATAGGCCGAGTCGCTTGCCAGAGCGTTGTCTCCGACGAGCAGCTCGGTGGCCGGGGCATTGTTTTCGGCCGGGTTGAGTATGAAGATTGCGGCAGCAACAGCGAGGATGAGAGCCGGGATGATAAATACCCATGCGGGGATATGTCCGGCGTTGCTGTCGTGGTGTGGTCTGTTGTCGGAGTCGGAATGCTGATAATGGTGGTGCGGAGTCCCGTCTGTGGTCGGGGTGTGCGTGTTGTCGTGCTGACGTGCTTGTTTTGTTGACATAGTTAGGTGTATTTTACAAAATACAGTGGAGGTAATGGAAGGGTTTGTTGGAAGAATAAGGCAATGTTTTAAGTCTTGTTGCCCGGGAGGCGATGCGGGGAGAGGGGAGGTGCTGGGTCTTTGGTTACTGACCGGGGTGCGGTTCGTGTCGTGCGTGCGATATCTGACGCAGTAGAATGATTGATTGGAATTGTTATATGTGGCAAATTTACCACATATTTGAATAAATACGGATTATAAATAGTTAAAATATATTAATGTGGAGGTCCTTGGTTGCTTAACGATTTTGAGTAGTGCTGAGAGAATACGGTCGGGCGGCAGCAGGGTGTTTTCTATATAATTAATGTGTATCTCTTTTGCGGGATGCACTCGAGGTATGGAATAATGATAAAAATACGCGAAATTGAATTTTTTCGATAATTTTTTTGGAAAATATTTGGAGGATTCAAAAATAGTCTCTACCTTTGCATCGCTTTAAGCAAGAAAGGGTGCTTAGCTCAGCTGGTTCAGAGCATCTGCCTTACAAGCAGAGGGTCGGGGGTTCGAATCCCTCAGCACCCACCCAATAAACCAAAACTCTTGCTTAAGCTTGATAGACGAAAGTCGCTCGGGTGCTTAGCTCAGCTGGTTCAGAGCATCTGCCTTACAAGCAGAGGGTCGGGGGTTCGAATCCCTCAGCACCCACTCGAGTTTGAAAAACGCTGAATCCTTACGATGGACTCGGCGTTTGTTGTTTTTATTATTAACCATAAATTCCCGTAGTAACAGAAATGATCACACAGGAACAGCTAAAAGAGACTTTTGAACGCAAGCTCGCGTTGAGGAGGTATCTTTGACATCGATAGTAAGAAAATTCAAGTAGAGGAGGAAGAACTCCGTACACATGTGCCCGATTTCTGGGAGCATCCCAAGGAGGCACAGGTGCAGATGAAGAAAATCAAGGATCTTCAAAGCTGGATTAAGGGCTATGAAGAGGTCGACAAGGCTGTCGGCGAACTCGAATTGGCCTGGGATTTCCTTAAAGAAGGTCTTGTGGAAGAGAGCGAGCTTGACGAACTGTATGCCAAAGCCATCGCTCTGATTGAGGAGCTGGAGCTTAAAAACATGCTTCGCCGCGAAGAGGATAAACTCGGAGTGGTGCTCAAGATTAATTCGGGAGCCGGCGGTACCGAGAGTCAGGACTGGGCCCAGATGTTGATGCGTATGTATCTGCGCTGGTGTGAGGATCATGGCTACAAGACCTCGATAGCTAACCTTCTTGAAGGTGATGAGGCCGGTATTAAGTCGTGTACCATTAATGTCGAGGGCGACTTTGCCTACGGCTACCTCAAGAGTGAAAACGGTGTGCACCGTCTGGTGCGTGTGTCGCCTTATAATGCTCAGGGCAAGCGTATGACATCGTTTGCGTCGGTGTTTGTGACGCCGCTTGTCGACGATACCATTGAGGTGAAGGTCGATCCCGCACTGTTGTCGTGGGATACTTTCCGCTCGGGTGGAGCCGGCGGTCAGAATGTCAACAAGGTGGAGTCGGGTGTGCGTCTGCGCTATCAGTTTACCGACCCTTACACCAGTGAGCATGAGGAGATACTCATTGAAAACACCGAGACTCGCGACCAGCCCAAGAATAAGGAGAACGCCATGCGTCAGTTGCGCTCCATACTCTATGATAAGGAGCTCCAGCATCGTCTGCAGGAGCAGGCCAAGATTGAGGCCGGTAAGATGAAGATAGAGTGGGGTTCGCAGATAAGGAGCTATGTGTTTGACGACCGTCGTGTCAAGGACCACCGCACCGGTCATCAGACGGCTGATGTCGGCGGAGTGATGGACGGCGATCTTGATCCGTTTATCAAGGCTTATCTCATGGAATTTGCCGGAACCGAGCAATGAAAATATTTTATTTTACTACTACAGGCAACTCGCTCGCCGTGGCTCGCGCCATCGGTGGCGAGTTGCTTTCGTTGGTGTCGGCCGCATCATCGGGATGTGTGGAGTGGGGAGACGACGAGGCTGTCGGCGTGGTTTGTCCTGTGTATTTCGGCGAGCTGCCGCGGCCTGTGTCGGAGTTTCTTGATCGGGTTACGCTTCGCGCTCCATATCGGTTTCTTGTCCTCACTTGCGGCACTACACCTGCGTTTGCGGTGGCCGACCGGCATGGGTGGGATTATGTGGCGAGTATACGTGTGGTCGACAATTATTTCCCGATGTTTGATGTTGCGCGCCAGGTGCGTGAACTTCCGTCAAAGCATGTCGGTGAGAATCTTGCACGTATAGTCGGTGAGGTGGGTCGGCGAGCTGTGAAGCGTGAGCGGGTGGCGTTTTTCGGTCGTGTGGCGGGGTGGTGGATGCGTCTGTTTCCGCTGTCGTCTGATGCATACGGCCGCTTCTATACTGATGGCGGATGTAATGGCTGCGCCACGTGTGTGCGTCTGTGCCCGATCGGAAATATCGTCATGAAAGACGGGCGTCCGGAGATAGGGGAGAGGTGTCTGACCTGTGGGGCATGTTATCACAATTGTCCGTCGGCGACTATTCGTTATCGTGGAGAGAAGAGTTGTGTGCAGTATCGTCATGAAGGTGTGTCGCTTCGTGACATACTCAAGGCGTCGGGCTGCCGGATGGAGTAGGGGAGGGGAGTTCTGAGGGCTTTTGATGTGAGATTCTTTTTAATTGGTCCGGGTTGCGGGTGTCACGTATCCGGTGACGGGCAGGCGTGGTCTGTTATCGGTCTTGTCGGGATGGGTGGATAAAAATGGTGCGAAATATTTTTCGGAAATGTTTGGTAATTAGGAAAATAAGTTGTAATTTTGCATCGCCTTTGGGAAAAGTGTGCCGTCGCGACAACGCTAACTCATTGAGGGTTAGCGTTGTCGGGGCGTGAAGTGCATGCAGAGGCAACGTAAAAGAGAAAATACAGAAATACTAATAACTATAAAGTCAAACAAAAGAAACTAAGATGCCTACTATTCAGCAATTAGTAAGAAAAGGACGTGTGGCTCTCGAGGATAAGAGCAAGTCACCTGCGCTTGATTCATGCCCCCAGCGTCGTGGCGTGTGCGTGCGTGTCTACACAACAACCCCTAAGAAACCTAACTCCGCTATGCGTAAGGTTGCCCGTGTGCGCCTCACAAATGGTAAGGAAGTCAACAGCTACATCCCCGGTGAGGGTCACAACCTCCAGGAGCACTCAATCGTGCTCGTGCGTGGCGGTCGTGTGAAAGACCTCCCCGGTGTACGTTACCATATCGTGCGCGGCACACTCGATACATCGGGCGTTAAGGACCGCACACAGCGTCGCTCCAAGTATGGTGCAAAGCGTCCCAAAGCTGCTAAGAAATAATAGCTCCGGACGAAAATCATAAAAATTACGACGCTCCTTTTCTGAATAATCAACATTGAATTAAAAACAGAGTCGTTAACCTCGTTTTTGATTTGATTGGAAGGCTAAATCACAGGTTGAGTAAATGGCCGGTCGCCCGGACAAGAGGCGAGAGAGGCCGTTGAAGATGAAAGATGCAGCAGCCAAGCAACAAAAACAACAATCCAACAACCCAAAATGCGTAAAGCTAAACCTAAAAAGCGGGTAATCCTCCCCGATCCCGTGTTCAATGACGTGAGAGTCTCAAAGTTCGTCAATCACCTGATGTATGACGGAAAGAAGAACACTTCATATACAATCTTCTACTCAGCTCTCGAACTCGTAAAAGGCAAGCTCCCCAACGAGGAGAAGACCGCTCTCGAGATCTGGAAGAAAGCCCTTGAGAATGTAACTCCTACCGTAGAGGTTAAGTCGCGCCGTGTAGGTGGTGCCACTTTCCAGGTTCCTACCGAAATCCGTCCCGACCGCAAGGAGTCAATCTCTATGAAGAACCTTATCCTTTATGCCCGCAAGCGTGGCGGCAAGACCATGGCCGAGAAGCTGGCTGCCGAAATCGTAGACGCTTTCAACGAGCAGGGCGGCGCATACAAGCGCAAGGAAGACATGCACAAGATGGCCGAGGCCAACCGTGCTTTCGCTCACTTCCGTTTCTAATTACAACGATTTGACACTTACGCAAAATGGCTAAATCAGACGAACAGTTGAAATATACGCGCAATATCGGCATTATGGCCCATATTGACGCCGGTAAAACCACTACCTCCGAGCGTATCCTCTTCTACACCGGTCTTACCCACAAAATCGGTGAGGTACACGACGGTGCCGCCACCATGGACTGGATGGAGCAGGAGCAGGAGCGTGGTATCACCATTACCTCAGCCGCTACCACCACTTTCTGGAAGTATCTTGGCGAACAGTACAAGATCAACCTGATTGACACTCCGGGACACGTTGACTTCACCGTAGAGGTAGAACGTTCACTCCGTGTGCTCGACGGTGCTGTGGCTACTTTCTGCGCCGTAGGTGGCGTAGAACCCCAGTCGGAGACCGTATGGCGTCAGGCCGACAAATATAATGTGCCCCGTATCGGTTATGTCAACAAGATGGACCGCTCGGGCGCAAACTTCTTCGAGGTTGTGCGTCAGCTCAAGGAAGTGCTCGGAGCCAACCCCTGTCCCATCGAGATACCTATCGGTGCCGAGGAGACATTCAAGGGTGTTGTAGACCTTATCAAGATGAAGGCTATCTTCTGGCATGACGAGACTATGGGTGCCGACTACACCATCGAGGAGATTCCCGCCGGTCTCGTTGACGAGGCTGAAGAGTGGCGCGACAAGATGCTCGAGAAAATCGCCGAGTTTGATGACGCCCTCATGGAGAAGTACTTCGACGACCCCTCCACCATCACCGAGGAAGAAATCAAGCGTGCCCTCCGCAACGCTACCCTCAAGATGGAAGTTGTGCCCATGATCTGCGGCTCTTCGTTCAAGAACAAGGGTGTGCAGTGTCTGCTCGACTGTGTGTGCGCTTACCTCCCCAGCCCTGTTGACTCAGGTGCCATCGAGGGTACCAACCCCGAGGATCCCGAGCAGGTTGAGACCCGTGAGCCCTCGAGCGACGCCCCCATGTGTGCTCTCGCATTCAAGATTGCCACCGACCCCTATGTAGGCCGTCTGACATTCTTCCGTGTATATTCCGGCGACGTAGTAGCCGGCTCATACGTGCTCAACAGCCGCTCCGGCAAGAAGGAGCGTGTAAGCCGTCTCTTCCAGATGCACTCCAACAAGCAGAACGCCAAGGAGATGATCGGTTGCGGCGATATAGGCGCAGGTGTAGGTTTCAAGGACATCCGTACCGGTGACACCCTCTGCGACGAAAACCATCCTATCGTACTTGAGGCTATGGAGTTCCCCGAACCCGTTATCGGCATCGCCGTAGAGCCCAAGACTCAGAAAGACCTCGACAAACTCGGTGTCGGCCTCCAGAAGCTCGCTGAGGAGGACCCCACATTCCGCGTAGAGACCAACGAGGAGACCGGTCAGACCGTAATCTCCGGTATGGGTGAGCTTCACCTTGACATCATCATCGACCGTCTGCGTCGTGAGTTCAAGGTAGAGTGCAACCAGGGCCGTCCCCAGGTAACCTACAAGGAAGCCATCACCAAGCCCGTAGAACTCCGCGAAGTGTTCAAGAAGCAGACCGGTGGTCGTGGTAAGTTTGCCGACATCATCGTACGCGTAGAGCCCGCCGACGACGATTTCGAAGGCTCGCTCCAGTTTGTTGACGAGGTTAAGGGCGGTAACATTCCTAAGGAATTCATCCCCTCGATTCAGAAAGGCTTCACCACCGCTATGAAGAACGGTGTGCTCGCCGGTTATCCCCTTGACCGTCTCAAGGTGACTGTAATCGATGGCTCGTTCCACCCCGTTGACTCCGACCAGCTCTCGTTTGAGCTTTGCGCCATCCAGGCATTCAAGAAAGCCTCAGAGAAGGCCGGTCCCGTGCTTCTCGAGCCCATCTTCAAAGTAGAGGTTGTAACCCCCGAGGAGAGCATGGGTGACGTGATCGGTGACCTTAACAAGCGTCGCGGTCAGGTAGAAGGCATGGAGACAAGCCGCAGCGGTGCCCGCATCGTAAAGGCCAAGGCTCCTCTTGCCGAAATGTTCGGTTATGTGACCGCCCTCCGTACCATCACTTCTGGTCGCGCCACATCCACAATGACCTTCAGCCACTATGCCGAGGTAAGCAGCTCTATCGCCAAGAACGTACTCACCGAGTGCCAGGGCCGCGTGGATCTCATCAAGTAACACTTTCATTCAACTAACCAATATGGATCAAACAATCAGAATTAAACTTAAATCCTACGACTACAACCTCGTTGACAAGTCGGCAGAGAAGATTGTGAAGACCGTTAAGGCCACCGGCGCAGTGATCAGCGGGCCCATACCCCTGCCCACACACCGTCGCGTGTTCACCGTCAACCGCTCCACTTTCGTCAACAAGAAGTCGCGCGAGCAGTTCCAGCTCTCGAGCTACAAGCGTTTGATTGACATCCACAACTCCACCGGCAAGACTGTCGACGCTCTCATGAAGCTCGAGCTCCCTTCAGGTGTTGAAGTGGAAATCAAGGTCTAAGACCATTCAGACCCTTTAAAGGAATTTAAGTAACACAACAATCAGTTCACATTTTCTAAATCAAAGAGAAATGCCAGGATTATTAGGAAAGAAAATCGGAATGACATCCGTTTTCAGTGCCGACGGCAAGAACGTGCCGTGCACTGTTATCGAAGTAGGCCCCTGCGTAGTTACTCAAGTGAAAACGGTTGACAAGGACGGCTATGCCGCCGTGCAGCTCGGCTTCGAAGAGAAGAAAGAGAAGCACACAACCAACCCCATGGCCGGACACTTCAAGAAGGCCGGAGTAGCACCCCAGCGGCACTTGGCCGAGTTCAAAGGATTTGGCGAAGAGGTTAAGCTCGGTGACACCCTCACCGTAGACATCTTCAGCGAAGACGACTTCGTAGACATCCAGGGAACCTCCAAAGGTAAAGGTTTCCAGGGCGTAGTGAAGCGTCACGGATTCGGCGGCGTCGGCCAGTCAACCCACGGTCAGCACAACCGCCTCCGCGCCCCCGGTTCGGTAGGTGCCTGCTCTTACCCCGCAAAGGTATTCAAGGGCATGCGTATGGCCGGCCAGATGGGCAACGAAAAGGTTACCATCCAAAACCTCCGTGTCGTTAAAGTGCTTCCCGAGCACAACGTGCTCCTTATCAAAGGTTCAATCCCCGGAAGCAAAGGTTCAATCGTCTTAATTGAGAAATAATGGAAGTCGCAATCTACAATATCAAAGGTGAGGATACCGGCCGCAAGGCCCAGCTCGCCGACGAGGTGTTCGCAGTCGATGCCAACGAGCATGCCGTTTATCTCGATGTGAAGCAGTACCTCGCCAACCAGCGTCAGGGCACACACAAGTCCAAGGAACGTAGCGAAGTATCCGGCTCGACCCGCAAGCTCCACAAGCAGAAGGGTGGCGGCGGTGCACGTATCGGTGACATCAACTCGCCCGTGCTCGTAGGCGGCGGTCGCGTGTTCGGTCCCCGTCCCCGTGACTATCGCTTCAAGTTGAATAAGAAAGTTAAGGCCCTCGCCCGCAAGAGTGCCCTCACCTACAAAGTGCAGGACTCGCAGATAATCGTAGTCGAGGACTTCAATTTCGAGGCTCCGAAGACTAAAGATTTCATAAATATTGCTAAAAATCTTAAAGTTGACGGCAAAAAGGTACTTCTCGTTTTACCTTCCGACAATAAAAACGTAACTTTGTCAGCCAGAAACGTGCCCAACGCAAAAACCATGGTAGCATCGGAGCTCAACACCTATGCCATCATGAACTCAAACGCTGTGATCCTCACCGAGAGCAGCCTTGATTGCGTGAATAAACTTTAAACCCTCACCGAGAAAACAACAGTAGACAATGGAAATCTCAATCAAACCCATCGTTACCGAGAAGGCGAGCCTCCTCACCGAGAAGCTCAACCGCTATACCTTCATGGTTTCTCCCGAGGCTAACAAGTATCAGATCAAGGCACTCGTCGAGAACCTCTACGGCGTGAAAGTAACCCGCGTCAACACTATCAATGTCCGTCCCAAGAACAAGTCACGCTGGACCAAGAGCGGCCTGCTTCGCGGCAAGACCGCTGCCTGGAAGAAAGCCATCGTAGACCTGGCCGACGGTCAGAACATTGACTTCTACAGCAACATCTAAAAATAACATGGCAGTAAGAAAATTTAAGCCCACTACCCCTGGGCAGCGTCACAAGGTTATCGGTGTTTTCAAAGGTACCATCACTGCTACAACACCGGAGAAATCTCTTACAGTCGGCAAAAGGGCCTCAGGCGGCCGCAACGCCGAAGGTCATCTCACCACCCGTTACCTTGGTGGTGGCCACAAGCGCAAATATCGCTTCATTGACTTTAAGAGAAACAAGGACGGCGTCCCCGCAGTAGTAAAGAGCATCGAGTACGATCCCAACCGTTCGGCCCGTATCGCCCTTCTCTACTACAAAGACGGCGCAAAAGCTTATATCATTGCACCCAACGGCTTGAAAGTCGGCGACGTGCTCTTGTCAGGCCCTGAGGCCCAGCCCGAGGTAGGCAACTGCCTCCCGCTGGCCAACATTCCTGTCGGCACACTCGTCCACAACATTGAGTTGCGTCCCGGCCAGGGTGCCTTCATGGCACGTTCAGCAGGCACATTCGCCCAGTTGATATCGCGCGAAGGCACCTACGCCATCGTCAAATTACCTTCAGGCGAGACCCGCAAGATCCTTGCAGCATGTCGCGCCACTGTAGGCGTCGTAGGCAACTCCGAGCACTCGCTCGAGCGTTCCGGTAAAGCCGGCCGCTCTCGCTGGCTCGGCCGTCGCCCCCGCAACCGCGGCGTAGTTATGAACCCCGTCGATCACCCCATGGGTGGTGGTGAAGGCCGTGCATCCGGCGGTCATCCCCGTTCGCGCAAGGGTCTCTACGCTAAGGGCCTCAAGACTCGTGCACCGAAGAAGCATTCTTCGAAGTACATTATCGAAAGAAGAAAGAAGTAATCTGATTTAAACAAGCAACATCTCTATGAGTCGTTCATTGAAAAAAGGCCCGTTTATCAGCGTTAAGCTTGAGAAGAAGGTGGCTGCTATGGAGGAGTCCGGCAAGAAGTCTGTAATCAAGACCTGGAGCCGCGCCTCCATGATTGCCCCCGAGTTTGTAGGACACACATTCGCTGTCCACAACGGCAACAAGTTTATCCCTGTCTACGTTACCGAAAACATGGTTGGCCACAAGCTCGGCGAGTTCGCCCCCACGCGCACTTTCCGCGGCCACTCCGGTAACCGCAAGAAATAAAATAGGGCCCTGATATAAATAATTCATTTGTAAAAAAGAAAAGAATTAAAATAAAATGGGTGTAAGAAAAAGAAATTCGGCCGACCTCAGGAAAGCCGAGCAGAAGAACATCGCGTTCGCCAAGCTGCTCAACGTCCCCACTTCGCCCCGCAAAATGCGCCTCGTCGCCGATATGATCCGCGGCGTAGAAGTGAACCGTGCACTCGGTATCCTGAAGTTCTCCAACAAGGAGGCTGCTGCCCGTCTTGAAAAGCTCCTCCGCTCCGCCATCGCCAACTGGGAGGCCAAAAACGAACGCAAAGCCGACGCCGGCGAGCTCTACATCTCTACCATCATGGTAGGATGCGCTCCTATGCTCAAGCGTCTGCGTCCCGCTCCCCAGGGCCGTGGCTATCGCATTCGCAAACGCGCTAACCATGTCACATTGATTGTTGACACAATTGAAAATAAAAACGCTTAACAAATGGGACAGAAAGTAAATCCAATTAGCAATCGCTTGGGAGTTATCCGTGGATGGGACTCTAACTGGTATGGCGGTAAGAAATACGGCGATACTCTGCTCGAGGACTCCAAACTCCGCAAGTATCTTAATGTCCGCCTCGCCAAGTCAAGCGTTTCGCGCATCGTAATCGAGCGCACCATGAAGCTCATCACCATCACCGTCTGCACCTCGCGCCCCGGTCTCATCATCGGCAAGGGCGGCCAGGAAGTCGACAAGCTGAAGGAGGAGCTCAAGAAGATCACTGACAAGGATGTGCAGATCAACATCTATGAGGTAAAACGCCCTGAGCTCGACGCCCAGATCGTAGCCGCCAACATCGCCCGTCAGATCGAAGGCAAGATCGCCTACCGCCGTGCCGTCAAGATGGCCGTAGCAGCCACCATGCGTGCAGGTGCCGAAGGCATCAAGATTCAGATCTCAGGCCGTCTCAACGGTGCCGAAATGGCCCGTTCCGAGATGTTCAAGGAAGGCCGCACACCTCTGCACACACTCCGCGCCGACATCGACTATGCACTGGTCGAGGCACACACCAAGGTAGGTGTTATCGGTGTGAAGGTATGGATCTGCCGCGGTGAAGTGTACGGCAAGCGTGATCTCGCTCCCCAGTACACCAACCCCCAGAAGGAGTCTCGCGGTGCAGCCGGTAACGACCGTGCTCCCCGTCGCGGTGGTTTCCGTAAACCCAAAAACAACCGTTAAACCCACCAATTGATTCAACACAACAATGTTACAACCCAAGAAAACCAAATTTCGCCGCGCGCAAAAAGGCCGCATGAAAGGCATTGCGCAGCGTGGCAACCAGTTGGCCTTCGGTTCGTTCGGCATAAAGACCCTCGAGTCTAAGTGGATCACCGGTCGCCAGATCGAGGCAGCCCGTATCGCTGTGACACGTTACATGCAGCGTCAAGGCCAGATCTGGATTCGCATATTCCCCGACAAGCCCATCACCAAGAAACCCGCCGAGGTCCGAATGGGTAAAGGTAAAGGTGCTCCCGAAGGATTCGTGGCTCCCGTCACCCCCGGACGCATCATCATCGAAGTCGAGGGCGTTCCCTTCGAAGTAGCCAAAGAGGCACTCCGCCTTGCAGCCCAGAAGCTCCCCGTGACAACCAAGTTCGTCGTTCGCCGCGACTATGACCCAACCCAAAATGTGTAAGCCATCATGAAGAAAGAGACATACAACGAAGTGTCCACACAGGACCTCCGCGACCGCCTGGCTGAGATGGAGAAGGACTATGCCCAGCTCAAGATCAACCACGCTATCTCGCCCCTTGACAGCCCCGCCAAGATTACACATGCCCGTAAGGCTATCGCCCGCGTAAAGACTGAACTGCGCATGCGCGAACTCAATAACAAGTAACTCATCCCACAAAAATGGAAAAGAGAAATTTAAGAAAAGAACGCATCGGGGTTGTTTCCAGCAACAAGGGCGACAAGACCATCACCGTAATGGTGAAATGGAAGGAGAAGCACCCTATCTACGGTAAGTTCGTCAACAAGACCAAGAAATATCACGCCCACGACGAGAAAAACGAATGCTCGGTAGGCGATACCGTACGCCTCATGGAGACACGTCCCCTCTCCAAGACAAAACGCTGGCGTCTGGTAGAAATCATCGAAAAAGTGAAGTAAGCTATGATACAGACCGAAAGCCGTTTAACAGTGGCCGATAACAGCGGTGCCAAAGAGGCACTCTGCATCCATGTTCTGGGTGGCACCGGCCGTCGCTACGCTTCTGTAGGCGACATCATCGTGGTATCCGTCAAGAGTGTCATCCCCTCTTCCGATGTAAAGAAGGGCACCGTATCAAAGGCGGTAGTCGTACGCACAAAGAAGGAAATCCGTCGTCCCGACGGCTCATACATCCGCTTTGACGACAACGCCTGCGTGCTCCTCAACAACGCCGGTGAGCTGCGCGGCACCCGTATCTTCGGCCCGGTGGCCCGCGAACTCCGCGCCGCCAACCAGATGAAGATCGTGTCGCTCGCACCCGAAGTCCTCTAATCATCAATCCCGTCAAATAACATCAAGTAATGCATAAGTTACACATCAAAAAAGGCGACATTGTCTATGTGCTCGCAGGTGAAGACCGCGGCAAAGAGGGCCGTGTGCTTAAAGTCCTCGTGCAGAAGCAGAAGGCAATCGTGGAAGGTGTAAACATGGTTACCAAAGCCACCAAGCCCAACGCTCAGCACCCCCAGGGCGGCCTCATCAAAATGGAAGCCCCCATCGCCATCTCCAACATCGCCTTGATCGACCCCAAGTCGGGCAAGCCTACCCGCATCAGCATCCGCCGCGAGAATGGCAAATCAATCCGCATTTCTAAAAAATCAGGAGAGGAAATTAAGTAATGAGCAGCACATCTGTAAAGAAGGACTATCAGGAACGCATCGTTCCCGCCCTCACCGAAAAGTTCAGCTACACCACCCCCATGCAGGTCCCCAAGTTGAAGAAAATCGTCATCAACCAGGGCCTCGGTGCAGCTACCCAGGATAAGAAACTCATCGAGACAGCCATCAACGAGCTCACCGCCATCACTGGCCAGAAAGCTGTGGCTACCCTCTCGCGCAAGGACATCTCCAACTTCAAGCTCCGCAAGAAGATGCCCATCGGCGTAATGGTGACCCTCCGCCGCGAGAAAATGTACGAGTTCCTCGAAAGACTCGTGCGCGTCGCCCTTCCCCGTATCCGCGACTTCAAGGGTATCGAGAGCAAGCTCGACGGCCGTGGCAACTACACCCTCGGCATCACCGAGCAGATTATCTTCCCCGAGATCAACATCGACGCTATCAACAAGCTCATGGGCATGAACATCACCTTCGTGACATCGGCCAACACCGACGAAGAAGGCTACGCTCTGCTCAAGGAATTTGGTCTCCCTTTCAAGAACGCTAAAAACTAAGCACACCCTATGGCTAAAGAATCAATGAAGGCCCGCGAAGTGAAGCGCGCCCGTCTTGCAGCCAAGTACGCCCAGAAGCGTGCCGAGCTCAAGAAGATTGTTAACTCAGGTGTCGACGAAGAGAACCGCGCCGAGGCTTACGAGGCCGCTCAGAAGCTCCAGTCGCTCCCCAAGAACAGCAATCCCATCCGCCTCCACAACCGCTGCTCCATCACAGGCCGTCCCAAGGGATACATCCGCCAGTTCGGCATCTCGCGTATCCAGTTCCGCGAAATGGCCTCTGCAGGACTCATCCCCGGCGTCAAGAAAGCATCCTGGTAAAGTGACCCACCCGCACAGGCTCACCCTCCCATGAGACGAGCCCCACGCGGACCAAGCCATAGTGTCGGCGGCCCTCGGAGCCGTTACCTCCAAGGCCGCCCGACATACAAAGGCTTACATCACACTCAAAAGACCAATCCCCCTCTCATCCTCCCGCTCTGACAAAATTCACAGTGAGTATTAAATATTGTTGGGACACTCCCCAATCAATTTAAACAATTTTACAAATGACTGATCCTATCGCAGATTATCTGACAAGATTGAGGAACGCAATCAAGGCCAACCACCGTGTGGTCGAGATACCGGCCTCAAACTTGAAGAAGGAGATTACCAAAATCCTCTTCGACCAAGGCTACATCCTCAACTACAAGTTTGAGGAAGGCGAAAATCCCGCAGGCATCATTAAGATCGCCCTCAAGTACGATCCCGTTGACAAAGTCAACGCCATCAAGGACCTTCAGCGCGTATCGCGTCCCGGTCTCCGCCGCTACACCGGCTACAAAGACATGCCCCGCGTATTGAACGGACTCGGCATCGCCATCCTTTCCACTTCAAAGGGCGTAATGACCAACAAAAAGGCACGTGACCTCAAGATCGGAGGCGAAGTGCTCTGCTACGTTTACTAATCAAATAGGAGGAAAATCAACATGTCACGTATAGGTAAAGCTCCCATTGAGATTCCCGCCGGTGTAACAGTCACCGTCGACAAGGACAACGTAGTAACCGTCAAGGGCCCCAAGGGCACCCTCACTCAGAAAGTCAACCCCGATCTCGAAGTCAAGGTAGAAGACGGTCACGTCGTAGTGACCCGCCCCTCTGACGACCGCGAGCACCGCGCACAGCACGGCCTGTTCCGCGCTCTCATCCACAACATGGTCGTAGGCGTATCTACCGGCTACCGCAAAGAAATGGAACTCGTAGGCGTAGGTTACCGCGCCGCATCCAACGGCCAGGTGCTCGAGCTCTCGCTCGGCTTCTCTCACGCCATCTACATAAAGCTTCCCCCCGAAATCAAGGTTGAGGCCAAGACCGAGCGCAACAAGAATCCTCTCATCATCCTTGAGAGCGACGACAAGCAGCTCCTCGGCCAAGTGTGCGCCAAGATTCGTTCACTCCGCAAGCCCGAGCCTTACAAGGGCAAAGGTATCAAGTTTGTGGGCGAAGTTATCCGTCGCAAGTCTGGTAAGTCAGCAAGCGCAAAATAATTTTAACGTCTACTAACTATGGTTACAAAGATACAGCGTAGAAATAAAATCAAGGCCCGCATCCGCGGCAAGATTTCTGGCACCGCAGCGCGTCCCCGCATGTCGGTGTTCCGCAGCAACAAGCAGATTTACGTTCAGCTCATCGACGACCTCGCAGGCAAGACCCTCTGCGGAGCCTCGTCCAAAGGCATCGAGGAAGGCACAAAGTGCGAAATCGCTGCCAAGGTCGGTGAGGAAATCGCCAAGAAGGCCATCGCCGCAGGCATCTCCGAAGTCGTTTTCGACCGTAACGGTTACCTCTTCCACGGTCGTGTTAAATCACTGGCTGACGCCGCTCGCAATGGCGGTCTCAAATTCTAAATCACTATGGCATTAAAGAATAATAAAGTTAAGTCCACAGGCGATCTCGAGCTCCACGACCGTCTCGTTGCCATCAACCGCGTCACCAAGGTTACCAAGGGTGGCCGCACCTTCACTTTCGCAGCCATCGTTGTCGTTGGTAACGAAAACGGCATCGTAGGCTGGGGACTCGGCAAAGCCAATGAAGTTCAGGCCGCAATCGCCAAAGGCGTGGAAGCTGCCAAGAAGAATCTCATCAAGGTGCCCGTACACAAAGGCACCATCCCCCACGAGCAGGAAGCCAAATTCGGCGGCTCTCGCGTAATCCTCAAGCCCGCAAGCCACGGTACCGGTGTTAAGGCCGGTGGTGCTATGCGTGCCGTCCTCGAGAGCGTGGGTATCACCGACGTCCTCTGTAAGTCAAAGGGCTCGTCCAACCCCCACAATCTCGTCAAGGCTACTATCGAGGCCCTCGGCGAGCTCCGCTCACCCGCACAGGTTGCCCAGAACCGCGGCATCTCAATCGACAAAGTGTTTAACGGCTAATCTTCACCAAACGCAATGGCAAAAATCAAAATCACCCAGATTAAGAGCCGCATCAATGCTCCCGCAGTGCAGAAGCGCACTCTCGACGCCCTCGGCTTGAAGAAAATGCATCACTCGGTAGTCCTCGAGGACACCCCCTCAGTGATGGGTATGGTTAAAGCAGTGCATCACTTGGTTGAAGTGACCAATGCCTAATTTCTAAAAATCTTTACACTACTATGGATTTAAGCAATCTGAAACCGGCAGTAGGTTCCGTACATAAGAAAACCCGCATCGGCCGCGGTCCCGGCTCAGGCAAAGGCGGCACATCAACCCGTGGTCACAAGGGCGCAAAGTCCCGCTCGGGTTACAGCCGCAAGATCGGCTTCGAGGGTGGTCAGATGCCCCTCCAGCGTCGTCTTCCCAAATTCGGCTTCAAGCCCCTTCAGCGCACCGAATACAAGGCTGTCAACCTCGCTGATCTCGAGGTGCTCGCCGCCAACGCCAACCTTGACAAGATCACACCCGCCGAGCTCATCGCCGCAGGTATGGTCAACGGCAAGCAGCCCGTCAAGATCCTGGCCAACGGCACCCTCACCAAAAAGCTCGAGGTCGTTGCCAACGCTTTCTCGGCTGCCGCTGAAAAGGCCATCACCGAAGCAGGTGGCACTGTAACTAAAATCTAATCAACCCCTCCCCCCTCGCAATGAGATTTATTCAGACAATCCGTAACATTTGGACCATAGAGGAGCTGAGAAAGCGCATCCTCGTGACCCTTATGCTGGTGCTCGTTTACCGACTCGGCTGTTACGTTGTCCTTCCGGGCATCTCGCCCGAGGACCTCGACGCCCTCTCGAACTTCACCAACAGAAGCGGCCTCATGCAGTTGCTCGACATGTTCTCGGGCGGTGCTTTCTCTCAGGCATCCATCTTCGCCCTCGGTATTATGCCCTACATCACTGCATCCATCGTGATACAGCTCCTGGGTATGGTGCTGCCTTCATTCCAGAAGATGCAGCGCGAAGGCGAGAGCGGACGCCAGAAGCTCAGCCAGTACACCCGCTACCTGACTGTGCTCATCCTGCTTCTCCAAGGCCCGGCATATCTCGTAAATCTCCAGGTCCAGGTGAGTGCCGCCACAGGCGGTGCCCACATGGGCTTCTGGACGATTGCGTTCCTGACGGTCATCCTCGCGGCCGGCTCCATGTTCATCATGTGGCTCGGTGAGCGCATCACTGACCGCGGCATCGGCAATGGTATCTCCTTCATCATCCTTGTAGGTATCATCGCCCGCCTCCCGGGAGCACTCTTTTACGAGTTCACAAGCCGTCTCCCCGGATCGACCGGCAGCCAGGGCGGTCTCATCATGTTTGTGGTAGAGATCATCCTCCTCTTCGCCGTAACCGTAGGCGCGGTATTGCTCGTGCAGGGCACACGCAAAGTGCCCGTGCAGTATGCCAAGCGCATCGTGGGCAACCGTCAGTACGGCGGCGCACGCCAGTACATCCCCCTCAAGGTCAACGCAGCCGGCGTGATGCCCATCATCTTCGCCCAGGCCATCATGTTTATCCCCATCACCCTCGCCGGCTTCAGCAGCTCCGAAGGCGCATCGGGATTCACAGCAGCGTTCTCCGACATCAACGGCTTCTGGTACAACCTTGTTTATTTCATCCTCATTGTCGCCTTCACCTACTTCTACACCGCCATCACCGTGCGTCCCACCCAGATGGCCGAAGACATGAAGCGCAACAACGGATTCATCCCCGGTGTGAAGCCCGGAAAGAAGACCGCAGAGTATCTCGACTCCATCATGTCGCGTATCACACTCCCCGGCTCACTCTTCCTCGGCATCGTAGCCATCCTCCCCGCCTTCGCTCGCTTCTTCGGCATCAGCCAGAACTTCGCGCAGTTCTTCGGCGGCACATCGCTCCTTATCCTTGTCGGAGTAGTGCTCGACACTCTCCAGCAGATAGAGAGCCACCTCATGATGCACCACTACGACGGTCTCATGAAGGACGGCAAGATAAAAGGTCGCACCACAGGTTCAGCTTATTGATCCGGTCTCAATCGGAATTGCAGATATTGATTAATGATCTATCTTAAGACACCCGAAGAAATCGAGAAAATGCAAGCGGCATGCACACTCGTGAGCCGCACACTTGGCGAAGTAGCCAAGTGTGTGGCTCCCGGTGTGACTACCCGCCATCTCGACAACGTAGCCCGCGAATTTATGCGCGACAACGGCGGCAAGCCCGCCTGTCTCGGCTACGGCGGATTTCCGGGCACCCTCTGCATCGAAGTCAACGAAACGGTGGTCCACGGATTCCCCTCAGGCTACGAACTGCGCGAGGGCGACATCGTAGGCATTGACACCGTCGTCGAGCTCGACGGATACAACGGCGACATGTGCTACACATTCCCCGTCGGAGAAGTCAGCCCCGAAGTGATGCAACTGCTGCACACCACCAAAGAATCGCTCTACAAAGGCATCGAAGCCGCCCAGGAAGGCCGGCGCATAGGCGACATCGCCAACGCCGTCCAGACCTACTGCGAGCGTCGCGGCTACACCGTAGTGCGGGAGATGTGCGGCCACGGCATCGGACGCAAGATGCACGAAGACCCCGAAGTGCCCAACTACGGGCGCAAAGGATGCGGCCCGGTACTAAAGAAAGGCATGTGCATATGCATCGAGCCGATGATCAATATGGGCAGCCGCAACATCGTCATCGAGCGCGACGGCTGGCAGTGCCGCACCAAGGACCGCAAACCATCGGCCCACTACGAGCACACCATAGCCATCCAGCCCGAAGGCCCACGCATCCTCACCACGTTTGACTACATAGAGCAAGCGTTAGGCGAAAGATTCATCTGACCCCAGTCAATATCCCCAATCACCAATTACCACCCTCACCATCACAACAACGTATGGCAAAACAAGCTGCAATCGAATTGGACGGAACCATCGTCGAGGCATTGTCCAACGCAATGTTCCGTGTCGAGCTCGAGAACGGGCACGAAATCACAGCCCACATCTCAGGCAAGATGCGCATGCATTACATCAAGATACTCCCCGGCGACAAGGTAAAAGTAGAGATGTCACCCTATGATCTCTCCAAAGGCCGCATAGCGTTCCGCTACAAATAATAAGCTAAAATCAATCACACACTCCACAAAGAATATCTGAAAAATGAAAGTAAGAGCTTCAGTGAAAAAGCGCACCCCCGACAGCAAGATCGTGCGCCGCAAAGGACGTCTTTACGTCATCAACAAAAAAAACCCCAAATACAAGCAGCGTCAAGGCTAAAATAGCTTGACAGGCACCGACGGGACCATTGCGTAGGCTCAAATTGGTTAAATTGTTCTAACGATTTCTAATTTGTGTTACGCAAGGCTCGTTTTGGCCTGTATAAATGCGAAATAACTTGTATCTTTGCAAAAAATTTTAGTCAACTTAAATATATGGCAGTTAGAATCGTGGGAGTTGACCTCCCCCAGAACAAAAGAGGTGAAATAGCCCTGACCTACATCTACGGTATCGGTCGCAGTGCTTCCAAGAGCATCCTCGACAAAGCCGGCATTGATGTAAACATCAAGGTCAAGGATTGGACCGACGACCAGGCCGCCAAGGTGCGTGAAGTCATCGGTGCTGACTACAAGGTCGAAGGCGACCTGCGCAGCGAAATCCAGCTCAACATCAAGCGTCTCATGGACATCGGTTGCTACCGTGGCATCCGTCACCGTAACGGTCTCCCCGTGCGCGGTCAGAGCACCAAAAACAACGCCCGTACACGCAAGGGCCGCAAAAAGACAGTCGCTAACAAGAAGAAAGCTACTAAATAATAACAGAATATGGCAAAAAAGATAGTCGCCGCTAAGAAGAGAAACGTCAAGGTTGACGCTGCTGGTCAGCTTCACGTTCACTCATCTTTCAACAACATCATCGTGTGCTTAGCCAACTCTGAAGGTCAGGTTATCTCCTGGTCATCAGCCGGCAAGATGGGCTTCCGTGGCTCCAAGAAGAACACCCCCTACGCTGCCCAGATGGCAGCTCAGGACTGCGCCAAAATCGCCTACGACCTCGGCCTTCGCAAAGTAAAGGCTTATGTTAAGGGTCCCGGCAACGGCCGCGAGTCTGCAATCCGCACCATCCACGGTGCCGGCATCGAAGTTACCGAAATCGTTGACGTAACTCCGCTGCCCCACAACGGATGCCGTCCTCCCAAGCGTCGTCGCGTTTAATATCACTGGAGTAAATACATCAATCTACATCACTTTTCATCTGTCGGCTGACGTGCCCCGTGAAATGGACCACATTCAAGTCACCTCTCTGTGGTCGCGGCTGTCACTAAGAGGCACCCGTTAAGCAGCCCGCCTCACGCGGACTTCACGCTTCAATGGCAAGAGCCGGCGCAAAAGTGCACAACTCTTAAATATAAAACAACAATGGCAAGATACACAGGTCCCCGCACCAAAATCGCCCGCAAGTTTGGCGAACCGATCTTCGGCGAAGACAAAGTCCTCGCTAAGAAGAACTATCCCCCGGGACAGCATGGCCTCAACAAACGCCGCAAGACTTCCGAGTACGGCGTACAGCTCCGCGAGAAGCAGAAAGCCAAATACACCTATGGCGTACTCGAGAAGCAGTTCCACAACCTCTTCGACAAGGCATCACGCGCCAAAGGTATCACCGGTGAGATCCTTCTCCAGCTCCTCGAAGGCCGTCTCGACAACGTAGTATACCGTCTCGGCATCGCCCCCACACGCGCTGCAGCCCGTCAGCTCGTGCTTCACCGCCACATCGTGGTAAACGGCAAGGTGGTCAACTTCGCCTCTTACGCCGTTAAGCCCGGCGACGTTATCGGCGTACGCGAGAAATCCAAGTCACTCGAAGTCATCTCTGATGCCCTCGCAGGCTTCAATCACAGCAAATATCCCTGGCTTGAGTGGGACGAGAACGTTAAGGCAGGCAAGTTCCTCCACGTACCCGCCCGCGAAGACATCCCCGAGAATATCAAAGAGCAGCTTATCGTCGAGTTGTATTCTAAATAATCATTAAATTAAGATCCATGGCTATATTAGCATTCCAAAAACCTGACAAAGTCCTAATGTTGGAAGCCGATAACCATTTCGGTAAATTTGAGTTTAAGCCATTGGAGCCGGGTTATGGTATCACCATAGGTAACGCCCTTCGTCGTATCCTCCTCTCCTCACTCGAAGGCTTCGCAATATCGTCGATCCGCATCGACGGTGTGCGCCACGAGTTTGACACGATTCCCGGTGTCAAGGAAGATGTCACAAACATCATCCTTAACCTCAAAAAAGTCGATCTCAAGCAGACGGTGGAAGACACCGACTTTGAGAAGGCCTCCATCACTGTGTCAGGCAAGGAAGAGTTCACAGCCGGTGACATCGGCAAAGTCCTCTCAGGATTTGAAGTCCTGAACCCCGACCTTGTCATCTGCCATTTGGATCCGAGCGCAAGCTTCACCATCGACCTCACTATCAACAAGGGTCGCGGCTGGGTGCCCGCCGAAGAAAACCAGGGCCCCAACGACGCCATAGATGTAATCGCTATCGACTCCATCTACACCCCTATCAAGAATGTGAAGTTCGCCGTGGAGAACTTCCGCGTTGATCAAAAGACTGACTACGACAAGCTCACTCTCGAAATTACCACCGACGGATCCATCCTCCCCAAGGATGCTCTCAAGGAGGCAGCCAAAATCCTCATCTATCACTTCATGCTCTTCTCCGACGAGAAAATCACTCTCGAAGCCGACGAGCAGAACGGCGAAGAGGAATTTGACGAAGAAGTTCTCCACATGCGACAGCTCCTCAAGTCCAAGCTTGTCGACATGGATCTCTCCGTGCGCGCTCTCAACTGTCTGAAGAGTGCCGAGGTCGAGACTCTTGGAGAGCTCGTGGTCTTCAACAAGACCGACCTTCTGAAGTTCCGCAACTTCGGTAAGAAGTCTCTTACCGAGCTTGACGAGCTTCTTGCCAACCTCAATCTCTCCTTCGGGATGGATATCTCCAAATATAAACTTGATAAAGAGTAACTACTACGATGAGACATAATAAGAAATTCAACCATCTCAGCCGCAAGAAGGCTCATCGCGACGCGCTGCTCGCCAACATGACGATTTCGCTCATCATGCACAAGCGCATCTTCACAACGCTCGCCAAGGCCAAAGCTCTTCGCGTATATGCCGAGCCCCTCATCAACCGCGCCAAGCAGGACAGCACCCCCAACCGCCGTCTCGTGTTCTCGGAGCTCCAGAACAAAGAGGCTGTCAACGAACTGTTCCGCGAAATCTCACAGAAGATTGCCAACCGTCCCGGCGGATACACCCGTATCCTCAAGACTGGCAACCGTCTCGGTGACAACGCCAAGATGTGCTTCATTGAGCTTGTTGACTACAACGAACTCATGCTCGACGACAAGGCTGCCGCTAAGAAATCGACCCGCACCCGTCGTTCACGCAAGAGCAACAAGCCCGCAGCAGAGGCTCCCGCAGCCGAAGCTCCCGCTACTGAGGCTCCTGTAGCTGAATAATCACAAGACAATAGATTATACAGTCATAAAGACCATTTCGGCCGAGGTATCCTACCGACGCCGGAATGGTCTTTTTCTATTCCCCCCCTTTCTCACGCTCTAACATCCATCCCTTACCTGACATGCCTCCTCCACGTATAACCGCCGGCGAACGGCGCGGACTCATCGCGCTGCTCATCCTGCTCATAGCCTTCACCATCCTGCTGTGCTGGCGTGACCGGTCGCTAAGCCACCGCCATGAAGATATAACGCAAGATCGCGCCATAACTCCTACAGAGCATATCGACACACTTCTTGACATCTCCTCCCATGCTGACACCACCCTCGCTCCACGTCGTCGCAGACGCAAAGCTGCCGGCATTAAGCATGCTACCGACCGCCCCGCCCCGATGCGCAGTCCGCGTGATGAGCGCATCGATTGACCGTCATGTATTGGAATGCCGGAAAGCTACCCTCCCCTCCCATAAAAAAAGTATCGGAAGTCTGTCGCCGGACTTCCGATACTTTAGTCTTTATTTATGGTAATATCCCCTTATCAGAGGTCGCGCAAATCAGGCTCCTCATCGAGCGATACAGGTATATCGGTATTGACATTCTTCGAACCGGCCACAGCATAATAGAATATGTAGACGAGCATGGCAAACACAAGCCAGTAGCTGTTTACATAACCCGTAGTACGGCCGATCCAGTCCTGGATGAAAGGCATGATGCCGCCGCCTACCACCATCATCATGAAGAGGCCCGAAGCCTTGGCGGTATACTTGCCCAGACCCTCGGTGGCGAGATTGAAAATGCCGCCCCACATCACTGAGGTGCAAAGACCGCAGAGGAAGAGGAAGAGACACTTCATCGGCACCTCGCCGCTATAGATGTTGAGCATCTTGATTTCAGGCGACTTGAAAGTCACGCTTTCGGGCAGGAAGATAGCTATGAGCACGAGGGCAATAGCCACTGACGAAGCGGTGACGAGCTGCGTGCGGGTCGAAACCTTACCGCTGATGATCGAGCTGAGGAAACGGCCTACGAGCATCATGAGCCAGTAGAGAGCGGCGAGCGAACCGGCCACGGCAGCCGCGCCTTCAAAGTTTTCGCGGCTTATCCAGGCATTCATCTCGCCGGGGATACCGATTTCGATACCTACATAGAAGAAGATGGCGATGATACCGAGCAGACAGTGACGGAAAGCCAGCGGGCTGTGCTCATACTTCACATTGCTCAGATTGGCCTGGGGCTCCTGAAGTTTTACAAACGAAATGACAATAAATGCCAGCACGAATATCACGATACCCGTCACCACAAGCGGAGCCACCGAAGCCATGGTAGTCTCCTTGGTGAGAGTACCCACCAGCACGCCCACCATCATCGGGGTCAGAGTACCGGCCAGCGAGTTGAGCGCGCCGCCGGTCTGGATGAGCTGGTTGCCCTTGTTGCCGCCGCCGCCCAGAAGGTTGAGCATCGGGTTGACAACAGTGTTGAGCATACACACGCACACACCGCAGATAAGCGCGCCGAGCAGATAAATAAACAGATTGAGGGTGGTCGGCACCTCACCGCCTATCACGATGATGTTGTCGCCCACTACACTTGAGAGCAACTGTACGCCAAGACCTATGGCACCGACGGCGAGAGCTATCAGCGTGGTTTTCTTGTATCCGTAACGGATGAGCATGTTACCGGCCGGGATGCCCATGAAGAGATAGGCCGTAAAGTTCATAAGGTTGCCGGCCATGCCTGCCCAGGCATATCTGAATCCCCAGATATTGCCGAAAGGAGCCGCCATGTTGGTAACGAACGAAATCATCGCGAAAACGAAAAACATCGTCACGATGGCTACCGTATTACTGTTTTTTTTAACGGAAGTTTCCATTTAGTTTTTGTTTAAGATAAGAATTAGATATTGTATAATTGGATTTTGGTTCGGAATAAGCGGCTGCCAAAGGCATATTGGTGTTGAAACGTTCATTCAAGAGTGGGCCGCTCCACACTGCATGAAAGGTTTGTACCTGTTTTTATGGCAAAGATAACTAAAATTTTTATCTTTATGTATCATATACGTACAAATCGGCATAATTACTTACCCATCTATTCATTTTTTTGTATTTTTATTCGTATATTTGCCACAGGCAACACCCCTCGATGCGGCCGCTGATATGTGACCGGGGAGGGTTATTGTACAAAATACAATTTTAAATTCATCATATTCAAAAATCCTCATGAATCTAACATCAGTTAATCGTGCGGCCGACAACATCCGTGTCCTCGCCGCTTCGATGGTTGAAAAAGCAAATTCCGGCCATCCCGGCGGAGCCATGGGCGGCGCGGATTTCGTCAACGTGCTTTACTCGCAATTTCTTGTCACCGACCCCGACGACGGCAAGTGGCTTGGCCGCGACCGTTTCTTCCTCGACCCCGGTCACATGTCGCCCATGCTTTACAGCGTGCTCGCACTCTTCGGCCACTACACACTCGATGAGCTTCAGCAGTTCCGTCAGTGGGGCTCGCCCACACCCGGTCACCCCGAGCTTCATCCCGAGCGTGGTGTAGAGAACACCTCCGGACCTCTCGGACAGGGCCACACCATGGCCGTCGGCTGTGCCATCGCCGAGCGTTTCCTCGTAGCTCGTTTTGGCGAGTGGATGAGCCACAAGACCTATGCCTTCATCTCTGACGGCGGCATTCAGGAGGAGATTTCGCAGGGAGCCGGACGTCTGGCCGGACACCTCGGTCTCAGCAACCTCATCATGTTCTATGACAGCAACAAGGTACAGCTCTCCACAATGGTCGACGCTGTCGACGCCGAGGACGTGGCTGCCAAATATCGTGCCTGGGGATGGAACGTGCTCGAGATTAACGGCAACGACCCCGAGCAGATAGCCAAGGCTATTGTTGAAGCTCAGGGCGAGACCGAGCGTCCCACCTTAATTATAGGCCACACCGTCATGGGCCGCGGATGCGTCAAGGCCGACGGCTCCAACTTCGAAGGCCAGTGCTCCACCCACGGACAGCCCCTTAGCGCATCGGGAGCCGACTTCGCCGCCACCCTCCGCAACCTTGGTGCCGATCCCGAGAATCCCTGGGTAATCTATGACGACGTCAAGGCTCTCTACGAGGCCCGCCGCGCCGAGCTCCGCGAGATTGTCAAGGCCCGTCGTGCCGAGCAGGCCGCATGGGAAGCTGCCAATCCCGAACTTGCCGCCGAGCTCCACACATTCCTCGACAACAAGCTCCCCGCCATCGACTGGGCAGCCATCCCCCACAAGGCCAACATCGCCAGCCGTCAGGCCTCGGCCGATGTGCTCGGTGTGCTTGCCGAGAAGGTCAACAATATGATTGTATCCTCAGCCGACCTCGCCAACTCCGACAAGACCGATGCCTTCCTCAAGAAGACCCATCCCTTTGTCAAGGGCGACTTCTCAGGCGCATTCCTCCACGCAGGTGTTACCGAGCTCACCATGGCAGCCGTCATGAACGGCATTGTGCTCCACGGCGGAGTCATCGCAGCCTGCGGCACATTCTTCGTATTCTCCGACTACATGAAGCCCGCAGTGCGCATGGCCGCCCTCATGGAGCTTCCCGTAAAATACATCTGGACACACGACGCATTCCGCGTAGGTGAGGACGGTCCCACCCACGAGCCCGTAGAGCAGGAAGCACAGCTCCGTCTCATGGAAGAGCTCCGCAATCTCAGCGGCAAGCCCTCGATGCTCGTGCTCCGTCCGGCCGACGCTGCCGAGACTTCCGTAGCATGGGCCATGGCTATGGAAAACTTCGAGACCCCCTCGGCACTCGTGCTCTCGCGCCAGAACCTTCCCGACCTCCCCGCAGCTTCGGGCGACCGTTTCGCCGAGGCCGCAGCCGGCTGCCGTCGTGGCGGCTACACCGTGGTCGAGGCTCAGAATCCCGACGTAGTGCTTGTGGCCAACGGCTCGGAAGTATCGCTCCTCTGTGACGTAGCAGCCGAACTCAAGGCCCAGGGCATCAACGCCCGCGTGGTGTCAGTGCCCTCAATCGGCATCTTCAGCAACCAGCCCCTCGAATATCGTCAGGCCGTTCTCACCCCCGGAGTCCCCGCCTTCGGTCTCACAGCCGGTCTGCCCTCCACACTCCGCGGAGTCGTGGGAGCCGACGGCGAAGTGTTTGGTCTCGACCACTTCGGAGCATCTGCACCCTACAAGGTGCTTGACGAGAAATTCGGCTTCACCGTGCCCGCAGTCAAGGCTCGTGTGCTCGCATTCCTCGGCAAGTAATCCCCGGGCGTAAAATAGAGATATTACGCACAAAAGTTTCAAAAGAAACATAAGCAGACTATCGTTTTTTAACGTTAGTGTCATATTGACACACATGTCAGCATGGCCGCTTATGTTTCTTTTGAAACTTTTGTGCGTTTTTACACATGTGTCGTTTTTGACACGCTATTTTCGATACGCCCATATGTGATAAGGTCCGGATGTTATAAATAATTATAGATTTTTATGCAAAAATTTAGAATATTCGGAAAAAAAGTTTTACCTTTGACCCCGTATAATCTGCGTGCCCATACTGTGCGCAGTCATTTCGTAGCTCCTGTGGTGGAGATATACAGACTTATACACAACATAAAGACAAAATATTTCAACTATTTTCCAATAATTAATTATTTATGAAAAAAAGTATTCTTCTTGGCTTCGTAGCCGCTCTCTTCATGGGTCAAAGCGCAATGGCCCAGAGCGCGCAGGAGATTACCTACGTTGAGGATCCCTCACAGGGCTACATCCTCAACAACTTCAGCGACAACTGGTTTATCTCTGCTGAAGGTGGTATAAACTACTACTTTGACCGCAACAACAGCGAGCGCAGCTTCCTTGACCGTTTCTCGCCCAACGCCGGCATCTGGGTAGGTAAGTGGTTCTCGCCCATCATCGGTCTCCGTGCCGGTGCCAACTTCACCCAGCTCAAGGGCATGGGTACCGACGGCGGTTACGGCTGGTATGGCACATTCCAGGACGGCAACACCGTGTATGACAAATACAAACGCAACGAGTTCGGTGCTCAGCTCAACGCTATGTTGAACCTCACCAACTGGTGGTGTGGCTATCGTCCCGGTCGTGTTTACAACGGCATCCTCTATGCAGGTGTAGGCTACAATTGGGTATACGTTCCCAAGTATGTCAACGGCGGCCGTCGTGACGGCTGGGGCCGTGGCGGTGACGACAACCTCACCGGTAGCGTTGGTCTCATCAACAACTTCAACCTCAGCAAGAACTTCGCCCTCTATCTCGATCTTCGCGCAGGTCTCTACACCGATGACACCAACAACCAGGGTCTCCGCAAAAACCACGTTGACCTCCAGGCCTACGTAGGTGTGACCTACAACTTCAACAAGTCCACATGGTCAGCACCCATCGTACCCGTTATCCCCGAAATCCCCAACTGCGACGAAGTTGAGGCCCGTCTCCAGGCTGCCAACGGCCGCATCGCTGACCTCGAGCGTCAGCTCCGCGACTGCCTCAACCGTCCCGTTCAGACAGTTGTCGAGGCCGAGGAAGGTCCCCTCTGCACCATCTACTACACCATCGGTAGCTCACGCATCTCCCGCGTAGACAACAAGGTGCTCAACGCCGTGTCAAACGTGATGAAGGCCAACCCCGACCAGAAATACACCGTATGTGGCTACGCTGACAACTACACCGGCACCGCCGCTGTCAACGACCGTCTCCGCAAAGCCCGTGCCAACGGTGTTGAGCGCGTGCTCCTCCGCAACGGTGTCAAGGCTTCTCAGCTCGACGTTACTACCAACGACGCCAACCTCTTTGGCGAAGGCAAGGAGTACGTTTCGCTTGACCGTGCCGTTACCATCAAGGCCAACAAGTAATCAACCCCACGGTTGATAAGCCTCATAGCCGGCCCGCGATAATTCGCGGGCCGGTTTTTTTGTTCCCGCTCCGATACCATCCTATGAAATAACCCGTTGTCACATCCGGGCAGCATCCGCGCAAAACATATATGTTTTTAAGCATTGTCACAAAATTTGCATTTTACATATAAAATATATATCTTCGCTATCGGATAACTTACAATCGACACCCTCCCGACAGTCGCCTATGAAGCATATCACACAATTTCTGTCGCATCTCGTCAGCGAGCTCGGTTACTCGGCCCACACAGTCGAAGCCTACGGCCGCGACCTGCGCCAGTGGGCCGACTTCGCCACCGCAGGCAAGCCCGAGACGCTGCGCCCTGTCGACGTAAGCCGTTCCGACCTGCGTCTATGGGTCGCGTCACTCGCCTCATCACACATCTCGCCACGCACCATCAAGCGTAAAGTCTCATCGTTAAGATCATTTTACCGCTTTCTGCTCCGCAACGGCGAAGTCAAAGTCAATCCCGCAGCCGGACTCACCCTCCCCAAGCCATCCAAAGTGCTCCCCGTCTACGTGCGTCACGAAGAGACCGAGAGCATCCTCGACACCCCCGTCGCCCCCGACGATTTCGCCTCCGTGCGCGACCGTCTCATCCTCGACATCCTCTACACCACAGGCATGCGATGCAGCGAACTCATCGGTCTGCGCGACGCCGATGTCGACTCCGCCCGGGGTGAACTAAAAGTGCTTGGAAAACGTAATAAGGAAAGAGTGATACCATTCGGCCCCGAGCTGGCCCGGGCCATCGACGCCTACCGCCTGCTGCGCGACTCATCGCCATCCACAGCCGTCAGCACCCGTGACCTCACGGCCCCCCTGATGGTGCGCGACAACGGCGAGCCGCTCTATCGCAAGATGGTCTACAACGTGGTCCACCGCATGCTCAGCCTTGGCGGGGCACACGCCTCCAGGCTCAGCCCCCACGTGATGCGCCACTCCATGGCCACCGACATGCTCAACGGCGGCGCGCCGATAGCCTCCGTGCAGCAGATACTCGGCCACGCATCACTCTCATCGACCCAGGTCTACACTCACGTGACTTACCGTGACCTTAAACATAATTATCAACTCGCACACCCCCGTGCACAAAACAACAAAGGAGGACACTATGGACATTAACATTAAAGCAATCCATTTTGACATCACCGAGAAGCTCACTGCCTTTATCAACAAGAAGGTGGAACGTATAGTGCGCCGCTTCCCCTCCGTGAGCACAGTTGACATTTCACTCAAGGTAGTGAAGCCCGAGACCGCGCTCAACAAGCAGGCCATCGTACGTCTGACGGTGCCCCAGCTCGAAGAGTTTGTCGCCGACAAGACTGCCGATACCTTCGAGGAAGCTATCGACGTAGCTCTCGACGCAATCGAAAAACAACTTGAAAAAGCCAAGAATAAAAAATAACAGACAGGCGGCACGTCAGCCTTCTCAGGGATGAACGCGTCACATAGTCTGAACCTGCACGGTGCGGTGTGCCTCCACTCGGCGGCACGCCGCACCTTTTATTATCAAATGGAGATGTCGGGTCGCCGCTGTGTCGTGCATTTGAGTTGAGACGATATTTTTTTGACTGTTAATATATGATGTTATTAAAATACAATAATTTACATAATTTTACAAAGTCGATTTAGTGTGAAATCGTGTTGATATTTTTTAGGTTATTTTTGCATTAATGGCTAACTATTTGTTTGTTAATACTATATGTGTTTAATATTAGGATTTGTAACACGCGTGTAACATCGTGGCGGAAATTTGGTTTTGATAAGATGCTCAAAATGACTAAATTTGAAAAGTAAGAAATTTAAATCTAAATAAAAGTTAAACCAAAACGATGCAACAGACTCTTGTCATCTTCAAGCCGTCCTCGATAGAGCGTAGACTGGTGGGCCGCGTGCTCGCCCGCTTCGAGGCAAAGGGGCTTATCATAGCCGGCATGAAGATGATGCAGCTCTCTCCCGAGATTCTGCGCGAGCATTATGCTCACCTCGTTGACCGCCCCTTCTTCCCCATATTGCTTGAATCCATGACCGCCACCCCGGTCATAGTGCTTTGTCTCAAAGGCGTCGAAGCCATTGAGGTTGTGCGCTCCATGACGGGTGCCACCAACGGCCGTCAGGCCGCCCCCGGCACCATACGCGGTGACTTCGCCATGTCCAATCAGGAAAATATCATTCACGCATCATCCTCGCCCGAGGATGCCGAGGTCGAGATCAACCGATTCTTCAGCCCCGGTGAAATCTTTGACTATACGCCCGTCTCGATGCGTTTCATCAATGAGCCCGGCGAGCTTCAACTCTGATAATTAATCTTGTAAAAATCGCCATGTCGCTCCTCAATCATAGACTCTCATCCTCATTATCCCAATCCTCTTGCCCTAAATCCCGAAAAATGACCTTCAATCTAAAGATATTGCTCTCGGCCGCTCTCGTGATGATGACCGCCGTGGCCGTGCAGGCACAGCGCAGACTTCCCGCCTCGCACGATTCCCAGCACAATTCGCTCATTGCCAAGCAGACTCCCACTATCAATCCGTTCAAGATCGAAAACAACGACCTCCTGCTCAATCATGTCAAGGAGCGTGAGGCCATGGATATGGAGAGTGATATATTTCAGGAATTCTGGGCCTCGGAGCATGTCAATGCCTACGGCTCCGCAGCCATAATCCCCGACCGCAAAGACATCGATGTGTCGGAATACTGCACCCCCTGTCCCGGACACAAGACTTCCGATTACGGCTATCGCGCACGTTTCCGCCGCAACCACTACGGCGTGGACCTCAAGCTCCAGGTAGGCGACACCGTGAAAGCCGCTTTCTCTGGCAAAATACGCCTCACAAAATATGAACGCAGAGGTTACGGTTACTACGTAGTGATGCGTCACCCCAACGGCATGGAGACCGTCTACGGCCACCTCAGCCGCTTTCTCGTGAAGCCCAACCAGGTAGTCAAGGCTGGCGACCCCATCGCGCTCGGAGGTAACACCGGACGCAGCACCGGAGCCCATCTCCACTTCGAGACACGTTACATGGGCATCCCCATCAACCCCAACGCTATCATCGACTTTGACAACGGTGTGCCACACAAAGACATCTTCGCCTTTGATAAAAACACCTATGGCAAGTCGCAGAAATACACCCCCGCCAAGCGCAAGACCCGCACAACGGCTGCAAGACGTAAGACTACGACAAAGAAAAAGACCACAACCGCCAAAAAGAAATAATCCCGACGGGATACATAACACGTATACAAAGCATAAAAGTTACCGCAGCGAGCTTTCTCATGAAAACTCGCTGCGGTAACTTTTTTGAGTCATCTTAAAGCCCCCTGTTACCTCTCTCCTATATAGAAAATCACACCAGAGGGTTATTCTGCTATCTGAAGATCTTTGAAATCCATAAGGTCGACACTATCGCCACGTTCGACAGCTTCCTTGAGAGCCTCGTTGGTAGCTCTGATCTGCTCGGCGGTCGATTGGTAATACTCTTTGTCTATGCCAAGCTTTATGGCCTCCTCTTCGGTTATATCCATAATATACGATACGGAGTCAGGTGCGATTTTGATGTGCTCGAGTAGTATCTTGTAATTGCGGTCTCTCTTCTCGACTTCCGGATCTGAAACGATTTTATCATGTATTGTAGTTTCAGAAATGACCGTATTGTTCTCTGTCGCTGTTTCCTCTGAGCTATTAGTGCAAGCTGACGTAAATAATGCCAATGCTGTGAGTGGCAATAAGTTTATCTTTTTCATAAGATTGTAGATATTTGATTAAAATGATGGAGTCCATATACAGTAACTGCCATTTGGATCAGTGGATAAGAAAGATAGATAGATCACACTAGAGGATGAGCTAATAGGAGCTTCAAAACTTCTGGTACAAAATACCGAACCGGTTTTAATATATGATTTGGTTGAGCCGGCACATGTAACATTACAAGTATAGGTCACAACCGGTGCCCAGTTTGTACCACATTTTAGGTTGATTTTTGTTGTCCCTCTTGTTGGGGTAAAGCTCGTTGAGCTATTGCCGCTGGAATAAAGTATTCCACCTGTCATTGATCTGGATGCATTTGACATGGATCTATTCCGGACTGTTGTCTGTGGCGTTTTATATGATTTTGCCCGAGACTGTATATCCATTAAATCAACATCAGCCCCTCTTTCAATGGCTTCTGCAATTGTTGAATTTGTTAATTCAATCTGTTCGGCAATAAGTAGATATAGTTCTTCACTTATATCTAATTTGGCAGCTTCAGATTGGGATAATTTTAATGAATAGCGGTTATCCTCTAATGTGATATAGTCCGATAACAATACCGCAGCTCTTCTTTTTTCTAATAAGCTTTCATCTTGCAACAATGTGGCTTCATTGTTTTGAATTTCATTCTCGATTGAGTTTTCAGTGTTGGCTTTGTCGGTCAATAGAGATTCTACATCACCATGAACTGCACAAGATGCGATCAGGATAGTAGATAAAATACTAATACCGACTTGATGGATTAATTGCATTGATGTAAATTTTAATGATTGTTTGTATTTCTTTGCAAAAATAATATTTATTGATTAATAATACAATTTTTACTTTAAATTTGTTTGTTTTTTGTTGGTTATAATTAAAATTTAAATAATGCGCAATTGCGTTTGATTAATAAGATTCAATAATAATATAAGTATATCGTAAAAATAAATTAATGTATTGATATGTTAAGCCGCAGGTCTACAGAAATTAATCATGTATCGTTTACCAACGTTGGAGAGGATGTCTTCTACGGT
>NZ_CAJTCF010000020.1:0-54279 GCF_910574735.1 Duncaniella muricolitica
ATAGACTGAATATCAAAACGGAGAGCCGGATACGCTGGAAGGTGTACGTCCGGTTCGGAGGCGAGTATTTGGAAACCGGTCATGATTATATGACACGGCGCCGGGTGCTTAGCCTACATTTCAAGAGTCCCGACCTCAGTACCATCGCTTTCAACCACCTGTTGAACCACCTTGACAAGTACGGAGATGTTGAGCCAAAATTCTACATGATAAACTTTGATGATCCGGAGCGCAGCCACCGTTGCAATCCAATTCATCCCGATTTCATGTCGGATATTGCCGATGCCTATGAGAGCGCATATACCATAATGCTCAACCTTAATAAGTCGTGGGTGCAAAAACAGGGAGACTTTTTTGTCGAATCTCCGATTGTATTGTTCGCGGCTATCATCTGGTTTTTGCGAATCTACAAAGGTGGACAATATTGCACGTTCCCTCATGCTATTGAGTTTTTGTGCCGCAGATATGAGGATATTTTTCCGATTCTAACCAGCTATCCGGACTTGGAAAACTATCTGTCACCATTCATGGATGCTTGGCTCGGAGGAGCAGCGGAGCAGCTTGCAGGTCAGATTGCCTCGGCAAAAATACCTCTCTCTCGTATGATTTCGCCACAGCTCTATTGGGTAATGACGGGCAATGACTTCACTCTTGACATCAACAACCCGAAAGAGCCGAAGATTCTATGCGTCGGCAACAATCCTGACCGTCAGAATATCTATGGCGCGGCTCTCGGACTTTACAATTCGAGAATCGTGAAACTAATCAATAAGAAAGGAATGTTGAAGTCCGGTGTCATAATAGATGAGCTTCCCACGATATACTTCAAGGGCTTGGATAATCTAATTGCCACTGCACGAAGCAATAAGGTTGCCGTGTGCCTCGGTTTTCAGGATTTCTCACAGTTGGAACGTGATTATGGGAAGCCGGAGGCGGCGGTCGTGATGAATACCGTCGGCAATATCTTCTCCGGGCAAGTAGTAGGCTCGACCGCCAAAACATTGTCGGAACGGTTTGGAAAGGTGTTGCAGAAGCGGCAGTCAATATCAATCAATCGTCAGGATGTAAGCCACTCATTCAACACGCAGATGGATTCGCTTATTCCACCGAGCAAGATTTCCACATTGACACAGGGAATATTTGTCGGAGCGGTTTCCGACAACATCGACCAACGCATTGACCAGAAGATTTTTCACGCAGAGATTGTCGTGGACAGTAAAAAAGTCGATGCCGAAATGAAAAAATATGTGCCGATTCCAATCCTGACCGATTTCAAAGATGCCTCGGAGGATAAGCACAAGATGAAAGCCGACATTCAGGCGAACTACGACCAAATCAAGCAGGACGTGCGGGATATAGTTGACAATGAGATTGCCCGCATAGATGCTGACCCTAAATTGCGACACCTTCTCCAACAGAAGGGTTGAAAACATCAATCGAAGTTTATTGATGACAAATAACCATTTTGACAGCCGGGGATATGACCTCGACTACTACAACCTTTTTCTCCGCCGGTACCTTTCAGAGCATAGATTTCCGGAAGCAGAGGATGATCTGTTTATTGCCACACGCACGGAACACGCATACGATGTTTTCGTTGAATCCCGCCTTGCCGGTGACGAGTGGTATATTTCCAATGAAAAAGCAATGGCGGCACTTTATGCCGGATTTGAAATGTCACCTTACGATTTCATCAGCGGCCTGTTGCTTGATGAGTTTCAAGACAACATCTCACTTGAAGATGAATCCATTGAGTTCTGGACTTTCACGTTCATTGATGAGTTGAAAGAGGAGTTCAAAGGAATTACTCTTGGCGAAGAGTTCTTCAACACTACCGAAGGAGAAGTATTCCGACTGACGGTTATTGGCCGTATTACCTTATTCTTTGAGGAGTATGGCTTATAACAGGTTGCAAACAATGCGCAACAACATTGAGGCTATTCGCGTCGCGTTTCGTCTCGGTGTCGAGAAGCGACCGCCCACCGCCGCTGAGCGCGAGGCGCTGGGCAGATATGCCGGATTCGGTGGGTTGAAGTGCATACTCAACGATGCTAATGAACTTGCCGATGCAGCCAAATGGAGCAAATCTGACATTGAATTGTTTGCGCCAACCGTTGAACTTCGCCGCCTTATCCACGACTATTCCAAGAATGACAAGGAGTTTGCCGCCTATATGGACTCGCTGAAAGCGTCTGTTCTGACGGCATTCTATACACCTTCGCCGGTGATTGATGCTTTGGCTGATACAATGAAGGAGCGTGGTGTAAAAGTTGGCAGTTTTCTTGAACCGTCTGCCGGACAAGGCGCTTTCGTTGATTCATTTCTGCAACACTACCCCGGAGCAGAGACTCTGGCATTTGAAAAGGATTTGCTGACAGGCAAAATATTATCGGCTCTGCATCCCTCAATCTCAGCCGAAATAAAGGGATTTGAGAAGATTGATCCTGATTTTGAGGGATATTTCGATGTGGCAGCCTCCAATATTCCTTTTGGGGACTTTGCGGTTGCCGACCCTCGATATGCGACAAGCAAAGAGATTGCCTACCGTCAGTCAACTAAGGCTATTCACAATTACTTCTTTTTGAAGTCGCTCGACTCCGTACATGAGGGTGGAATTGTCGCTTTCATAGCCTCGCAAGGGGTGATGAATGCCGCCAGCCCCTTTGTGCGCATGGAGATGATGCGTCGTGCTGACCTTGTGGGAGCTTTCCGTCTGCCGAACAATACCTTTTCAGACAATGCCGGAACTGATGCCGGGTCTGATTTGATTATTCTTCAGAAGCATACCAACAAGAAGGCGTTGTCGGCTGATGAGGAATTTTTTATCCAGTCGATTGTTGACCGTGAGACAAAAGCTCCCAACAACAAATATTTTGCGGCATACCCTCAGAACGTTATCTGCACTGAGGCAAAGGTCGGCACTGACCAGTTCGGCAAACCGGCTATCATCTACAAGCATGAGGGCGGGGTTGATGGTATCGCCAGCGATATGCGAACGGCACTCGATGAGTCGCTGAAACTGCGTCTGAATCTGGACTTCTATAATAATAGGAGTCTTACGCCGCCAACACCTGAACCGCCATCGCCTAAACCTGTAAAACGAACCTCTGAAAATAAGGTCGAAAAACCGAAGCGTATAGCGGATACTCCGTTGATGCAGCAATATCGGGAGATGAAGAAGAAACACCCTGATGCCATTCTTCTTTTCCGTGTCGGTGACTTCTACGAGTGCATGGGTGTGGATGCGGTCAAAGCGTCGGAGGTTTTGGGAATTACCCTTACTCGCCGTATGGATGGTGACAAGAGTAGCATAGAGTTGGCAGGATTTCCGCACCATGCTCTCGATGTGTATCTGCCCAAACTGGTCAGAGCCGGCAACCGCGTCGCTATATGTGAGCAGTTGGAAGACCCGAAGATGAAGAAAAAGACGGTGAAGCGCGACACTCCGAAGCCAGAGAATCAGCCGAAACCTGACCCTCCCAAGCCAGAACCGCCAGAACCTTCTCCTGCACCAAAGGATGATGATCCAACGCCACCTCCAACCCCAATACCATCCGATAAGGAAATAGAAACATCTGGTAGCCCGGATTACAATGATAATCCTGACCCTCGTTTGTTCGCCTACAATCTTTTCGGAGAACTGGAGCCTATCGGCAAGCCACAACGTCAACCAAAACCTGCACAGCCGGAAGAAAAGCCAAAGCCAACGGTTACGATAACCGACACTCAGGCAAAGAAATTCCGTCCGCTCTCTGAAAAGGAGTTGGAATTTTACGGATCTCTTGATTGGGAAACCAATCCTCCCATCAATGGCTTCTACGAGACGATGATGAGCATCGCCCATCGTCAACTCGCAGAAATGGAGGCTGAACGTCAGGCAATGGAAGCGGCCAAGAAAGAGACAATCACCGAAGACGGCACTATTATCGAAATATCAAAAGGTGATTTTGTCCCGAAGCCAAGAGTAGCTACAGAAGCTCCCAAACCGGCAAAACTTGATATGTCTCCCCGTCCTTTCTCGGAGGATATTCAGTTCTTCCACCACAACGGTTCTATGGTCGTTGACAAGGGGCAGGTCGGTTTTCTCTCGGAGGTTCGCAAGAATGGCGCGACTTTCTCGCCGCTGTCACTCAAACCAGAGCAGGAGAAAAGAGCAATGCTATATGTTACCCTCTCTGAAACGTATCAGCAGCTCTACAACTTCGAGGCCGAGACGCATGAGGCTTCAACCGAGTTGCGTCAACACCTCAATGACTACTACGATGAGTTCGTGGATAAGTATGGCAACCTTAATGAGAAACAGAATGTCAAGTTCATTCTCATGGATGCCAACGGTCGCGACGCTCTTGCCCTTGAACGTGGAGAAAATGGTGTATTCGTAAAGGCTGATATTTTCGACCATCCGGTCTCATTCTCACAGGATGAAATTACATCGGTTGAGATGCCGCAGGACGCTCTTATGGCTTCGCTCAATAAATACGGCGAGGTCAATATGGACTACATGGCAGACCTTCTCGGCATTGACAAGACTGCCGGATCCATTGTCGGTGAATATGAATGGGATTTGCTTGATGCTCTCAAAGGTCACATCTATTACAATCCACTTGTGGAGAAGTATGAGATTGCCGACCGCTTCATCGCCGGAAATGTGGTTCAGAAAGCGGAGGACATCAAGGCATGGATTGACCGTGAGGAAAAACGCATCGAGAATTTCCCCGGTTATGACGGCATAGAACCGTTCATCGAAATTTCCAAAGACTCGTTGAAAGCGTTGGAGGAAGCCATTCCACGAAAGATTACTTTCGATGAACTGGACTTCAACTTCGGTGAACGCTGGATACCGACAGGCATTTACTCGGCCTACATGAGTCATCTCTATGGTACTGATGTGAAAATTGCCTATTCTTCATCAATGGATGAGTATTCTTGTGACGCACGCCGCAAGAATATGAAGATATGGGAGGAGTTCTGTGTCAGAGGCTACTATCGTGTATATGACGGCATGAGCCTTCTCAAACACGCCCTGCACAACACAGTGCCCGACATCAAGAAGTCAATAGGCAAGGATGAGAATGGTCACGACATCAAAGTACCGGATTCAGAGGCAATCCAACTCGCCAACACCAAGATTGATGAAATACGCAATGGTTTCTCTGAATGGCTTGATGCTCAGTCTCCGGAGTTTAAGGACAGATTGGTTGACCTTTACAATTCTAAGTTCAACTGTTACGTCCGTCCACATTACAATGGAGCGCATCAGACATTCCCTGACCTCAATATGAAGTTGTTGGGCGACCGATATGGAATCGGCTCTATATACCAGTCGCAAAAAGATTGTATATGGATGCTGAAACAGAACGGCGGTGGCATCTGCGACCATGAAGTCGGTACGGGTAAAACGCTGATAATGTGCATTGCAGCACATGAGATGAAGCGTCTCGGACTCGCCAACAAACCGATGATTATCGGCATGAAGGCGAATGTCGCGGAGATTGCCATGACCTACCAGACAGCCTATCCCAATGCCCGTATTCTGTACGCCGATGAAAAGAGTTTCAAGGCAGATAACCGAGTCGCCTTCTTCAATCAGATTAAGACCAACGATTATGACTGCGTGATAATGTCGCACGACCAGTTCGGCAAGATACCGCAGTCGCCGGAAATGCAGCAGCAAATCCTGCAAGCGGAACTTGATACGGTTGAGGAGAATCTTGAAGTCATCAAGCAGCAGGGACACGACATTTCCCGTGGTATGCTCAAAGGTCTTATCAAGCGAAAGGAAAATCTGACCGCCAAGATAGCCACCATCCAATATCAGATGGAGCAGAATAAGGATAGTGTCGTGGATTTCAAGCAGATGGGCATCGACCACATTTTCGTTGATGAGTCGCAGAACTTCAAGAACCTGATGTTCAACACACGCCATGATAGAGTGGCAGGTCTAGGCAATAGTGAGGGAAGCCAGAGGGCACTCAACCTGTTGTATGCAATCCGTACCATCCAAGAGAGGAATGGCAAAGACCTCGGTGCTACTTTCCTCAGTGGTACGACAATCTCCAACTCATTGACAGAGTTGTATCTATTGTTCAAGTATCTGCGTCCGAAAGAACTTGAAAGGCAGGAGATAAGGTGTTTCGACGCTTGGGCGGCAATATTCGCCAAGAAGACTACCGACTTCGAGTTCAATGTTACCAACAATCTGGTACAGAAGGAGCGTTTTCGCTACTTCATCAAGGTGCCGGAGTTGGCAGCCTTTTACAACGAAATCACGGACTATAGAACCGCAGAAGATGTGGGTGTTGACCGACCGATGAAGAATGAGATTCTCCATAACATCCCTCCGACAAAGGAGCAGGAGGTTTTCATTCAGAAACTTATGGAGTTTGCCAAAAGTGGCGATGCCACAATCTTAGGTCGTGCGCCATTGTCAGACACCGAGGAGAAGGCGAAGATGCTCATAGCCACCGACTATGCCCGAAAGATGGCTCTCGACATGAGAATGATTGACCCCAGTTATTCCGATGATCCGAACAACAAGGCCAGCCATTGCGCCAAGATGATTTCTCAGTATTACCATAAATATGATGAGCAGCGCGGGACTCAGTTTGTATTTTCCGACCTTGGGACATACAAGCCCGGCGAATGGAACTTCTATTCGGAGGTCAAGCGCAAACTCATTGAGGACTATGGCATACCGCCGCATGAAATCCGCTTCATTCAGGAGTGCAAGACTGAGCGGTCAAGAAAGGCTGTGATTCAGGCGACCAACGACGGTGATGTTCGTGTCCTGTTCGGCTCTACCTCAATGCTTGGCACCGGAGTCAACGCCCAGAAAAGGTGTGTCGCAATTCATCATACCGATACACCTTGGCGCCCAAGTGATCTGGAACAGCGCAACGGTCGAGGAGTCCGTGCAGGCAACGAGATTGCCAAACTATATGCTGACAACAAAGTGGATGTAATCATCTATGCAGTAGAGAAATCGCTGGACTCCTACAAGTTCAACCTTCTTCATTGTAAGGCCACTTTCATTGCGCAGTTGAAATCCGGAGCGCTCGGAGCGAGAACTATTGACGAAGGTGCTATGGATGAGAAATCAGGCATGAATTTCTCTGAGTATATGGCTATCCTCTCCGGCAATACAGACCTGTTGGATAAAGCCAAGTTGGAGAAACGCATCGCGTCACTGGAGAGTGAGCGTAAATCCTTTGGAAAGGGCCGTGCTGATGCCGAGTTCCGTCTGAGTACCATTTCCCATGATATTCAAAACAACGAAGCGGCTATGGAGCGGATGAAGGCGGACTATGAAAAATATTCCTCCGTAGTCCAGCGAGATAAGGATGGCAACCCCGTCAACAACCTCACTGTTGATGGCTGCAAGTTCAAGGACGAGCAGAATATGGGAGTTCACCTGCAAGGGCTGGCACAGCGTACCGACACCCACGGACAATATCAGCGTGTTGGTGAGGTCTATGGCTTCCCAATCTCCATTATATCAGAGCATACCCTGATTGACGGTCGTGAGGGAGTGCAGAACCGCTTCGTTGTCGAAGGCTCATATAAATACAAGTACAACAACGGCTTCATTGCCATGAGCGACACTCACGCCGCCTGTATGAATTTTGTCAACGCACTGGAGAAAATCCCCGGCATAGTTGAGCAATATGAGGAGCGCACCGCCAAACTCAAAGCCGATGTCCCAATCTTGGAAGGCATTGTCGCCAAGCAATGGGGCAAAGAGGAGGAGTTGAAGCAGCTCAAATCCGAACTCGCCAGCCTCGACCGCAAGATAACTGCGGAACTGAAACCCAGCGATACTGAGGAAGCCGCCCGTGCCAAAGTAGTCACGCCGACAAAAGGCAACGGAGAGCTACTCGATGAACCTGCACCGTCTCAGAGTCAGGACTCCAAGAAGTCAATGGTGGCAGAGCCGACAACCATATACAAAGAACGGGAACCGTTAAGTTCCCGCATCATAATTGGTGGTTGTGGCATAACTCCCCCCGGAGGGTTCCGCGCCGCCGGCCCGAAATTGTAGATAAATTGAATGGCGACACTCTTGAAAAATAGAGCGTCGCCATTCAATTCCTTATCTATAATCCTTTGAAATACCTTCTGCCTTCATCCACGCATATAGAGTTGTACGATTGATTTCGAGCAGTTTAGCCGCCTGTGCTTTATTTCCCTTCGTGTGCTGTAAGGCTTTGGTGACACGATACCTTCGGGAGTGATGGCTGACTTCTTTTTCTGTCTCATACAATGTAATATCATCCTTGCCAATGGTGTCGCCTCTGTATTCAGAACATGCACGGACAATAGTGCTGTATAATTCGCGGACATTGCTGACCCAGATGTGATTATTCAATTTGTTGATAGCCCCTTTTGTCAAACGGGGGACACTTAATCCATTTTCGGCGCAATACTGTTTTATGAAGCATTCTGCAAGTGGAATCACATCATCAAGACAATCTGATAGGGGTGGAACTCGCAATACATTACTATGTATGCAATGATATAATGCTTCCGAAAATTCACCGGCTCTTACTTTTTCAGCGAGATCAACATTTGTCGAGAATATTATACGACCTGAGAATTTTACCTCTTTCGTGAGGTTCTGCGGTGTGAAAACGCCTCGTTGGATAACAGTTGCAAGAACTTCCTGAACATGGATAGGAAGGTGGCATACCTCATGGATAAACAGCGTTCCTCTGTTGGCCTGAGCCAATAACCCTTGTTGGTTGCGGTAGAGAGGATGCTTGATACCTAATTCTTTTCCACGGAATATATCCATTGTTTCCGCTGCGCTCATGTAATGGGCACATTCCGCAACGATGAATGGTTCAGAACGACGAGGGCTGTTATCGTGTATGAGTCTTGCTATGGCACTTTTGCCTACGCCATGAGGCCCGGCAAGCAGTAATGTGGCATCTGAACTACATTCAGCAATGATTCTCTTGGAGCATCCCTGAAATCCTCCGCTTTTACGCTCAAACCATCTTTTCCCGTTCTTATGCAACTCTTCGATAGCAAGTGTGAGCTTGTCTATTACAAGCGAGTCGAAATAGAAAAGATGGTCTGCACCGAGCTTATACACCTTATTATATAGCTCGACACATTGATTTTTTGCGATTCCAACTTTCTTGATACCTAAAATAGTATCATTTGTCCATTCCAATAGTTTCATTCCATCGCAATCTTTGTCTGCGACTGCCACAACAAGCATACTGAAATCATTTCTTTCGAGTATCCTTTTTGCATCGCTGACACTATTGGTAGTCTGTACTTTTGTCCCCGTTTTGGAAAATACCTCTTCCAGCTTCTTGCCATCCTCTATCCGGGAACTATAGATGAGAAGGCGCCGACTACTCGGTGGATCATTGTCTATATTCATAAGACTATTTTGGGTTGTGATTAGAAATTCATCCATAATAACAAATGTATATAGGGTATTTGTTCGCAAATAATCATTGCAAAGTTACTAAATTTCATCCAATTTTAAGTCATGTTGCTTAGATAAATACATACTTAATCGCAGTCATAAAATGTTGAATATACAACACAGTGTATAACAAAAACAACACTTTTAACAATTTAATAAAAGACATATAGACTCATATTTACGCAGTTAATATATTGGATAATAAGCAACTAAAAATAAATTCAATTTCACGGCGAACCATTTTCAATAAAACGAATTAAGGATTGGCGTAACACAAAACGACAAATGATATGGAAATATTTACCCTCCTGAACGCCAAGTTCTTTCTCCAGTTGGAAGATGGCGATGAAGACAACATCAAGGCACACTATTCAGATATGAGAGCCGAACTTGTGGAATATGCTCACAGCAACACCCATTGGCGAGTAATACACACGGGGTTGTCAATATTCATTTCCGAAGTGGCTGAAATACTTGGCTATGCTAAGGGCTTGTTGAGCCGTTATGCAAAGCGTATCCTTGAAATAGCCAAATGTCTGCTCAATCAGATTGAGATGGCTGTATCAGCGAAAATAGCATTAGACCCTGTCACTGAAAATAAAGAAGTGCAGGAAACTACGGCAGAAGTTACTTTTACAGGCAATTATGCAGACTTCTGTGAACTCATACACCTTATAATTGCTTGCAAACTCATCAACGGCGGAAGTAAAGCGACACAGCAGCATATTAAAAAAGGTCTCCATTCCCTTTTTGGTCTGGAATTCGACCCGAAGAAATACCAAAATGCAAGAGACGGAATAAAACGCCGTTGTCCGGCCAAAGGTAGCCGCGTTACTTACTTCCTCGACAGCATGGTGGATGTAGTAAATGCCGAGCTTGCAGCATGATAGTATGCTTAGACGCTGATACTTGCTTATGGTTTTGAGTGTAATGAGAGAAATATATATCTGAATTTCAGTAAAGATAAGACATTTGAAACAATAAAACATCAGCACTTATCCGATGCTTACAATGCCCGAGAAAAGCCGCAGTAACTTTGCATCGTAAAACTTAAACAACACCCGATATGAATACTTCACCACCTCCTCAATATCCGGAGTCCGAACCATTCAAGAAATGGATCATGGACGCAGTAGGAACAATGGTATTTCTTCTCGGCTCAATGACAGAGTCTTTGAAAGAAATAGCCGAAAAGTCCGGTAAAGCCAAGCTGAAATACAAAGGCAAAGAGATAATAATGCTTGAAGACCTCGCCATAGGTCTCAACAAAAGTCCGAGGACATTCCGGCGACTTCGTGCTGAGAAGAAAATCAGTTATTGGTCAAGCAAAGACGGACACACTGTCTTTGTAACACAAGACCAGTTCGATGATTACATCACCAACAATTTTGTTCCCAACGAAATTGAAGATGAATCAACCGCACCCCAGAGATAATTATCGCGCCGCAAGTCCGGCGTAATGTTTAACCAAATAATTTTAATGGAACAAAACAAAGAACAGCAACAATCTGAAGTGCTGATTGCCCGCAACAACGAAACAGGGCAGGTCGGCGCAGTCGTGGGACAGAATCCCGACGGCACCCCGAAAATGGCGGATGTAAAATCCGCGAAGCTCAGTGACCTTGTGAAATTTTCCAAAGGTCAGAATCCCCTCGAAGCCTTCATGTCGAACTTCATCCGACAGGCAAAGAACCCTTCGCTATTCGGTTTCTTCAAGATTCCTGAAACTGAATTCGACAAAATCGGCCCGGCAATGTCCGATATGCTCCAAGACCCTGTGGCTAACGCCGACCTCCTTAAACCATTTGAGGTTGACACCAAATCAATGGCAAAGGAACAGACGGTTACTGAACAGCATGACCAGACTCCGGCAAAGGAGACTTCGACCGCAATCAAGATGGCACCGGTTGACCCCAACAAAGTTGACTGGGACACCATCGAAAAACAATGGGGCATCAAGAGAGATGACCTCGAAAAATCCGGAGCAATGCAGCAGATTGTATATAACCACAAGTCTCCGCAGCTTTTTACCGTGAGACCGGAAATCGGCGGCGAGAAATTCGAGGCACAGGCCCGGCTCTCGTTCAAGTCCAATCCTGACGGCAGTTTTACCCTCACGCCTCATTTCGTGAAGCACGAGCCTCAGCTCGACAAAGCCTATAAAGGCTATACCTTCACGGACGAGGACAAGGCTCAGCTCCGCAAGACAGGAAATCTGGGCAGACCTGTTGACCTCACCGACCCGAAAACCGGGGAGGTCAAGAAGTCGCTCGTCAGCATCGACCGTCTCACCAATGAGATTGAAAGTATCCCCATGGATAAAATCTACATCAAGAACAAGGTCGCCAACATCGAACTTGACATGAAGCAGATCGGCATCCTCAAAGACGGAGGCATAATCAGAGAGCAGCATATCGAACTGCCCAACGGACGGAAGTTTACCGCCGACCTTCAGTACAATGCCGACAAGCGCGATGTGGTTTTCGTCAACTCGGAACAATACCGCCAGAAGCGGGAGCAATCTCAGGAACAGGGTGGACAGCAGTACAACTCATGGCTCGACAAGGAGGGCAACATCAAGAACCTCACCAAATGGAAAGGTGTGCCGCTCTCCGAAACCGCCCAAGCTGACTATCGTGCCGGCAAACAGATTATGGTAGGAGAAATCCCTGACCGAAACGGGAATCCCTGCACGGTCTATCTCCAGTTTGACCCTGAAAAGCAGCGTCCGAAGCAGACCTATGTCTATCCCGACAAAGAGAAGGTTGTCGGCATAGCCAGCGAGAGCAAGACGCAATATGCTGTCAACAATGAGGGTAAGACCAACGAACCCACAAAAGGGGTTAAGGAACCGCTCCAGAGGGGGCAGACCGAACCCAAAAACGAAGAGCAGAAGAAACAGCAAAAGCCAAAAGGCCCCAAACTCTGACCTTCAACCACTTTATCCGCAAGCTCTGGATTGAGCAGACCGCCATTCCCTCGCGTGCGCAAGCGATGATATGGCAATCCTTCCGCCGACATGGGGAGGTCGCGAACTCCCCGTGTCATTCTCTCCAAACCTCCCGGCTGAGAGTGTCAGCCTTCAACAAACCCAATTTACAAACTCTAAAAAATTTTCAGACATGAAAGTCATAATTACCGAGGCCGCTCCCGTGGCTTCAGCCATCGCCCGCGCCCTTAACGTAACCACCAATGTAGCCGTCCCCGGCGTAATCTACAACAATGACATCGCTGTCATCACCGTCACTCCTGACTTCATCCGTCCCTTCGGACTCGGAGTGCTTCCCGGCAAGGACGCCCTCCCCATCGTGCCGGAACGCTACACCTACGGTATCCGCCATACTCCCAATGAGAACGGACGTTACGGAATCTCGACCGAGGACAAGACCTACGCCGACTATATCGGCAAACTTATCCGTGGCGGCGATGAGGTAATTTTCGCTTCCGACGGCGGAGCCGATGCTCAGGGACGTTTCGCCAACATCTGCCGTTTCTTCAAGGTCGGCGCACCCACAAGCCGTATGTTCCTGACCCGTCTGGAGCGCAAGGCAATCAAGTCGGCTTTCAAGACCCGCCAGTGGGGACGGAAATTCCATAATCTCTCCCAGACGGGACTGGTGGGCATGGCGATGGACGAGGCTTTCGAGTACAATGTTTCAGAAGCCTATCGCACTCTGTTCAAGGAAATGAAGTCGCCTATCTGCCGTCAGGATGTGCTTGTACTTGCCGCCGTCAAGAACTATCTTGAATCTGACGCAGAAGCCCGTGGCCAACACGTTTCCGTCACCACCCATTCCGTTATGGTGAGCGGCGTGGTTCTCGGCAAGGATGTCAAATTCTATCCCTGCTCGACATTCTCCACCAAAGATGAGGCAGCGGAAGCATACAAGACTCTTTCTGTTCCGGCGACAGTCGAGGCTTCCGATGTTATGCTCGACACCGAGATGAGTCCGGCTCCGGCACTCTTCACTCTCGCCACGCTCCAGAGCGAGGCATGGGAAAAACTTAACCTCAATTTCTCAACCACCCGCGACATCGCCGTCAGCCTCTATGAGCGTGGTTTTATCTCGTCGCCCCTGACATCATGCGCAAAACTGCCCGAATCGTTGCGCGATGAACTCCGCCGCTACAAATGGTGCAGGAAGTATCCCTTTGCCGCTGACGGTACAATCTCCGGCAATCATGGCATCATCATCTCTGGCAACAAGCCTCTGTTCCTCGACAGTGATGAACTGCGTGTATATGACCTTATCCGTTCTCGCTTCTATGCCAACCTTGCCGGCCCTACCGCAGTGAACGAGCTGGTTATCGAGGTGGAAATCAACGGCGAACCGTTCTATGGAACTATCCCTTACACTCCCGACATCAAGGTGCCGAAAGTCGTGGAAGTGAAACTCACCGGTAAATCCCAGTTCTCCCACACCTCAGTGGCTCCCACCGCGCCCAAGATGAACGACCTTCTCTGCGCCATCTCAATGTTGCTCCGTTCACTGTCGGACAAATACAATCCCGGTATGCCTTTCACATTGGCACACCATGATGTGGCGGACGCATTCGACCGTCTCCGCGACAACCGCCTTCTTCTGGACGTATGCGGTGAACCGGCAATCACCGGCGAGGGAAATCTCCTGCTTGAAACCTTCAACGCAACTTATGCCCTCGGTCACCTTATGGCATATCAGGTAGAGGTTGAACGGCTCTACGGCGACCGCAAGAACAGTGTCGGCGGAGCGCAGCTCATGAATGAGTATGGCAAATGGATCTATAACAAGACCGAACAGCTCATCACCGACCACCGTCTGTTCCCGGCTAAGGTAGATATCCATGTCTGCCCGATATGCGGCCGACACTCGGTCATCCGCTATCCCCGCGTTGCGAAATGCCATGTCTGCGGATTCACCATGCCTTTGCAGTTCATGGGCCACAAGTTCACCGACAAGGAGGTCGCCAGCCTTCTGACCCACGGCTACACATCGCAGATAATGTTCACCAACCGTCACGGCCATGAGTTCTACGACATCGTTGTGCGCGGCAAGGGCAAAGGGCTGTCATTCGCCCCGATTGAAGCCAAATTATACTGAAAATAACCGCCGTTTGAAAATAATTCACTAAATTCGCAATCGAATCGCAGTCTATGTAACATACGACTTGCGGATTTAGTGGTTGAAGGCGGAGGGGACTCCGCCTTCTTTTTTCACTCGGTCACAATTGAAACCGCTAAACATTGGAATACGTAAGAATCGACAAAGAGGCACTTGATGCAATGTTCGAGATAATGGAGTATCAGTCCCTTTTGATTGCGGCGATGTATGAGAAGTGCCGCTCAATCCAATCCGGCAAATGGATTCCAACTGAGACCGTCGCGGAACTGCTATGTGTTTCAACCCGGAAAGTGAGAACTATGAAAACGCTCGGACAACTCGGCTACGTCAAACATGGACGGAAATGTTTTTACAAGTCAGAGGACGTATATTCAAAAATAAACAAAGGCAAGAGTGAAAGAAATATATGACAAAGAACATGACGTTATAAGAAAATTCCTCTCGATGGGAAGGCGAAATATTGAGATGCTGGAGGAAATAGCATTGGAATATAAACCATTCCTGATGGGCAAACGCTTTATGACCGATGCCCAATTATCGGAAAGACTTGGCATTTCGCGCCGAACATTGCAGGACTTCCGCGACAGAGGCATTATTCCGTTCTATCGTCTTGACGGAAAGATACTTTATGAAGAAAAGGATATAGCGGAATACTTGTCCTCAATCTACATACCCAAATATTAAAAGGGAGAGTTACCGAATCGACCGGTAGCTCTCCCTTTTCAGTTATCTGATATTGATGTCATCTGTTAATGCTCAGTCTGTCAAATCGGTTGCGCATGGTCTGCATATCCTCATAGACGGTCTGGTCTTGAATCTTTGCGTAGATTTGCGTTGTCTTGATGTCGCTGTGTCCGAGCATCTTCTGGATTGATTCGAGAGGGACATGGTTGTTGAGCGACAGAGACGCGAAAGTGTGTCGCGCGATATGGGTGGTCAGAGGCTTGGTTATCTTTGCGAGATCCGCAATCTCTTTGAGATAAGCGTTCATTTTCTGATTGGAACATACGGGAAGTACTACTCCTGTAGATACTGCAACGGGATGGTTGACATATTTGTCGGTTATCTGACGCGGTACCTCCAACATCGGTATGATACTCAACTCGCCGGTTTTCTCGCGGGACTTGCGTATCCACATATTGCCGTCGCGGTCTTTCTCTATGTCGCTCCATTGAAGCGATTTTATATCGCAGAATGCAAGGCCGGTGAAGCAGCAGAACACGAATGTGTCCCTGACAAGTTCCAGACGCGGCATCATGGAGAAGTCGAGTTTGAGAATCTCCATAATCTCAGCCTCAGTCAGAAATTGGCGTTTCGCCTGAGTGCGGTGGAACTTCCTGCCGATGAACGGGTCTTCTGTTATCCACTTATGCGCGATGGCATACTGGATAGTGTTCTTGAGATAGCGGAGGTACTTCACAGCCGTGTTGTTGGCGCAGTTCTTGCTGACACGCAGAAAATGCTCGAAATCATCTATCATTCCTGCCGTGACATCCCTTACCGGAATATCATCGACATTCATAGTCAGACGCAGGAACTCACCGAGGTATGTTACGCAACGTTCCCAGCGCAGATAGGTTGCATTGACCATATCGCCACGTTCCATTTCCTCTTTTCTCTTTACGTTGGATTCAGTGAAAATCTCACATAGCATCTTAGGCTTCTCAACTTTGCCGAGAAACAGGTCGCGCATAACAATAGGGTTGACGAGTTTCTTCTCACGGACGAGATTGGTATGTATCTCACAAAATCTGGCCCGTATCTCATCGAGGTACTTGTTCAGCTCCAGATCGCGCCGGGAGCGACCTTTCGAGAGCTTGCGTTTCTGGTCCCAGTTCTCAGGATTGACCGAGCGGCCTATGGCGAGGTCAGTCTGCTGACCTGCCACTGAAATTCTGACATACACCTTGTGGTCGGTGTAGCCTTCCGACCTTGGCTTCCTTGTGAAGAAGGTCAGGGTGAAATAAGGGTTGTTTGTCATGTTACTTACGGGTTTAATGGTTACTTAAAGATACTCATTTTTAACCCGGATTCCAAATGCGCTTCGGAACATGATACTCCGGAGATGGCGTAACCGTGTACATCCGGCCGATTTTTCAGCGAGATTTAACATTGTACACGAATTTCACACGGCAGAATGGGGAAGACCACAGCAGGGACGACAGACAAAATCATCGGACAAGACTAAATCTTAAATAAAGTTAAAATTCGCCATGTCACACCCGAATTGTGGGTCGAGGGTCGCGTTCCCGCCCGCAGAACCCCACTTTTTCAAAGTTGAATTTCTGCAAATGTGCAGTCCTCAACCTGTTGCGGGCCTTTCCGTGTAACCGTGTACATTTTTGTACACGAAACACGATGTACACGTTTTGTACACGCCTGTAGGTAATATTCTGCGTTATCCTGCAATTTCACCAAAAAGAAAAGCACTGAAAATCAACTGATTTCAGTGCTTTGCGGTGTTCTTCCGAACCCTTTCGTGATCCGAGCGGGCCTTGTGAGAGTGGTGTTATCTTGTTGATTTTCAATTTGTTGGTTGATATAATTGAGAAGCAATGTACCACGGTTTGTACCACATTTTCCGCTCTATTTTGGAGGGCAAAATTGCCCTGATTTATCACTACCTGCGAGAGCATCACAAAATTAACACTTATTATCCGAATATTTGCCAAATAAACAATATTTAACTATTAAAAATTGTGGTTCTCATACTTGAACGCCTGTTTTCGGGCAAAAGTTCGGTGCTGTGGACGGGTGTCCGGGAGCCTCAAAAAAGGTGGCGAAAAAGGTGGCGCACACTGACCGAAAAAGTGGCGGAAAAGGTGTCTGTAAAAGTGTCCCCAAAGGTGTCCCCATAAGTGTCCGAAAGAGTGTCCCCAAGAGTGTATGTAAGTGTGTCTGTATCAGTGGCGGTAAATGTGTCGGAACGGGTGTCTGAAATGGTGGCGGCAGAAGTGGCGGATAAGGTGTCGGTCAAGGTGACGGCAAAGGTGGCGCATATCAGCCGAAATCCGTACTGTTTTTCCCACTTGCTTCCCAGTCTGAAAAATCCCACCGCAGGGAGAAGATTATGCCTGCCCTCCTGATTTTCTCCCTTAAAGAAAATTTCACGGAGCAGTCCTGTGTCGATACCGTCTCCACAACGACCGTAATCCTCTCCAGCCGAGCAGAAGCAGCCAACAAATCATACGCCATACCAAAGACACAATCCGGCAGGCAAGACGTATAATCATTACAAGCGACCATCGGATAAAGCGGAGCAATAATCCTGCGACTATCGCAACGGGCAATAGATATATCATCAATAGAAGTGCGAACATGGTGAGAGATATTATGATGTTCAGATAGTCTGATAATGCCATTTCAACATCATCAAACTATCGCCCGAAGTAATGCTCCGAGTATGTAAATATACTAAATTTCAATGACTTATGCAAATTTTCAAGCCATTATTTTAGTACATATTCATCTGATTTTCACATCATTTCATGCTCTGATACAAGCCATATCACTGTATATGATAATGTGATTGTCGTGACAGCAACAGCAGTCACTATCCGATAACGACAGTATGTGATAATAAGAGTGTATGATACATAGGGCAAATCATTATTCTTTGATTGAGTACCGATGTTCCAAGTTGTCAGATAAAAAGATTATGTTCGGAATTTGTGCGCGGTCAACCGAAGTGAGCTAACTTCGCCGCGCGAAGCGAGGTCGGGAGTGCATCAGGGCACTCGTGCCAAAGGTGCAGAATTTGTTAAGCAAGTTGTACTTTTCCCCGGATAAAACGGAGTTTTACCGAAGAAAAGTAACTTGCCACCCTGTCGGGCGGAGAAAATCAGCTCGCAACTCGCCGATTTTTAATCACTGGAAAATATGGAAAAGAGAACCAACAGAATAGAGATTCTATTTACCGACACCGAACTTGAACGGCTCAAAGTCCGCTCAAAGGAATTCAGGAGCATAAGCTCGTATATCCGTGCCGCACTTGTGGAGTTTTCCGACAAGGACGCGAAAGACCGTATGCAAGCCGTGGAAGAGATGGCCTCGCTCTGCCGGAGATTCAAGGACGAACTTGGCTGGGCCGGCGGCAATCTCAACCAGGCAATGAAACGCGCCAACGAACTTTCCGTAGCCGGATTGTTGAGCGAGACATATTATAAAGAGGTACTGATACCTTCCATAGATGGCTTGAAGAAGACTATGGATAAAATCATAGCCGAACACTCCGATGTAGTAAGCAAGATAATACGCAGTGTACTGAAGAACGGATAATCCGAACATCTGATGCAACTATAACCGAATTATCATATAGCCCCGGTTCCTTATACTCATATAATCCCAAACCGTGATTTTATCTTAATCATATATTCACATGATAGCGACAATACTTCCTTCAAGCACCTGCTTCCATGCAGTCGGATATAATGAACGCAAGGTAGCCAAAGGCTCGGCACATCTGCTGGAAATGAAAAATTTTGATGCGGTCGAAATGTTGGGACACCATACCCCCGACGACCTCGTCGCCTATCTTGAAAATTACTCTTCCAAAAATCCGAGAATCAAGAAAGCGCAGTTCCACATGGCGTTTTCATGCCGGGGACACGAAAAGACGGAACAGGAACTTCTGGACTTCGCCCATGAATATCTCCGGGAGATGGGATATGGAGAAGAAGGACAGCCCCTGCTGGTTTACGGACATACCGATACTGACAACACACATATACATATAATAACATCGCGTGTGGCACCGGACGGTCGCAAGATAGACCATAACCATGAACGGGTAAGGTCGCAACGTGTGGTCGAGCGGTTGCTTGGAAACGACATTAACGAGAAAGCACACAGGGATATGGAAGAAGCCTTGTCTTATAAATTCGCATCCATCACACAGTTCAAGGCTCTTATGAACTCGCTCGGTTATGAGTGTTACGACAATGAGGGAGTGGTATCCATAAAACGTGGCGGTGCCGTGTGTCTTAAAATACCGCTGGAGGAAATCAGCTCACATTACCGTTCAACGACATTCGACCGCCAGCGCAGGAGACAGCTCCGCGCCATATTCGCCAAATACCGAGACCTGACCGCCAACAAGAAAGAACTCGCCGATGAACTGAAAAGGAAATTCGGTATCGAGCTTGTGTTTTTCGGAAAGAAAGATTCTCCATACGGCTATATGATAATCGACCATAACAAGAAAGCTGTCATCAACGGAGGCAAGATATATCCGATAAAGGAGCTGCTGGATTTTGCGACACCTGATGAACGGTTCGCAAGAATAGACTCACAAATCGACGCCCAGTTAGCAAATGATCCAAAAATCACCATCGGCGAGCTTAACGACATACTGAGCCGCCAGTACAAAGCCTATGTGAAACAAGGGCAGATATGGCGAGGCAGAGACAGCCGTCCTCTCCGTTCCCATATGTGGGAGGCTCTGAGACGCAACAACCGTATTCAATGGGTGGAGTCATTCGCTCCGGCAACGGAAGCGGAGCGGGACTTTCTCTGTTCGATCGGAAAGGTGACTGTGCCCCACATGGTGGAAATCAACGGGACAAGGACAACACAATACAATAATCGGCTGTCAGATCTGAGAAGCATATTTGACAGCAGCACAGGTTATATACACCGTCAGACACTCCGCAGTGCAGGATTTACAATCCGGGATATTGAGGGAGAAATGTATGCCTTTGACATGAAAGCCCGCGTCCTTATAAATCTTGAAAACGAGGGCTTCGATATAAGACGGCTCCAGTTTGTCAAGAATCCCGTCGAGGACAAAAAACAAAACGCGGCCGTCAGACGAAAGCCCGGTTCCGGAATAAGGAAGCCGCATGACGTGGAGTCAGGTCAAGGCCAGAACAGGGAATGGGAAGTAGGCTACAAAGGGGACTATGACAGGATAGATGATGAGTCCTCGATAAAACGATAGGTAATTCCGTGACTTTTATCCGATGGCCTTTTTACCGCCATTTTAATTAGAAACGTCATTTGGAGTCTGTTAATGTAATCTTTCTTGGGGTTATGTCAGGAATATGTATTAATTTTGAGCAGTGAAAGAAGTTTTCTACATATCGGCTTTGATAATTGCAATCATTGGGGCTATTATTATAGTCCGATGGTTTGCTCGTTTCATATCAAGACGGTTAAATCCCTGGCTTTCTACATTACTAACTCTTATTGTTACCGGTTTGCTAATTATATTTTTGATAATGTGCATTTTCACTGTCAGCATGAGCTTGGGGCCAACAAATCCAAATATCTTATAGCCGAGTTTTGTTGATATTAAACCGTAGCAGTAGAATATACATAGGTCGCTTATGTAGCAAAATACATAACCTAAACTCCTAATTTGCCGCGAGTATATGACTGCCACAAAAGCATTATATCGCTGACTTCTGCATAATTATTATGTTGAATTAATTTACATATGTGAGTAGCTGAGGAAATTATAGGTGAATACCATTCTTTGTTATCATCGTCATTTAGCGTAATGAGAGTAGTTAAGAATGGGATAGCTTGAGCATATTCATTTAGGACAAGATACGAATAGGCAAATAATTCAGTCCGTGCAACCGAACTACCATAAAAACGGATTTGACAATTCAATACGGCATTGACAACATCAATTATTGAATTTAGATGAGATAGCTTATCATTATACACCCGGCAAATTTCATCTAAAGAAGTATCTATCTCGGTATATTCCCATTCTCCAATCACATCACCCAAAGAAAGATCTATATAATCAAATTTTATGTATAATGGTTGAATGAAATATCTAATAGAAAATGTATTAGATTGGAAACGATTTGGTTCTACACAAAACCCCGCTACCATCAAAAAATTATTATGATTGAGGAATTTATAAGCAATTTGTTTATGATGATGTAAAGATAGCTTATTTGCTATCTTTAATGCCACATTTGAAATCCGAGAATTACGCATATTACTTGGTCTTGAGTGCAAATATAGTAATAATTCTGGTATATATCTTCTTCCATATCAAGCAATTTTCAGTGGTTACCCTTAATAGAAAGAGGAAAGGCATCCTATGCAATCACTATTTCCTGAGAATGGGGTATGAACTCCTTGCCGACTATGCTACTATAATGTGCTTACGGCTTGCGCTTCTCGTTTGAGCTATTATCAAGAAAACATCAGTCGTCTTATAAAACTAATGGCTTTCCCGTGACTTCTATCCGGTGACAATGTGTGCGTGATAGCCACTATATTACACGCTCAGATAGCCATTTCAACACAATATCGCATTATCCGATGATGAAAACTGTTCGGAATTTCGGGTTTAGCAATCGGCCCATGATAATTTTGCTCAAAAACCAACCGACAGTTTCTATCAATGGAATCAACCTGTATAATCACATTCGCCAATCAGAAAGGCGGAGTCGGCAAGACAACGCTGTGCGCCCTTTTCGCAAGCTACCTTGTGTCAAGGGGGCACAGCGTGACCGTGTTCGACACCGATCCGCAGCAGTCCATCGTCAAGAAACGCACAGCGGACACCGCCACCTATGCAGGAGTGCCGCTGCCTTATAACATATATCCTTTCAGCATGAGCAACGAGCCGGCTCTTATCGCGCTGATCGAGAACCTGCACAACTCAGCCGCCGTGGACTTCGCTCTGTTTGACTCGGCAGGCAGTCTCAACGACCAGGCGTTGCTGGCACTTTTCGCCAATACGGATTATTTGCTGACTCCGTTCCACTATGACAATCTGACCGTACCCTCCACCGCTATATTTGTCGCCATGATAGTCGAATTGAGACGAAGCATCGGAAATGCCATGAAAACGGTACACTATGTAATACCCAATCTTGAAGAACAGGGTGTCGGCACCAAAGAGGAAAAGGAGTTATGGAAGCTCGTGAACAAGAAGCTGAGCGAACACGTGCGTATAGCACCGACCGTTTATAAACGCCAGACACTACGCCGTTTCAGCACAATCTCCGGCATGGACGACCAGATGCTCGTAGTTTCACCGGCCTTCGACCATATTTACAATGACATATTCGGCATACCAAATACAGAAGAAGAATGAACCAGGACACCCCATACCCCAAACTGAACGACCTGCTCGGAGGACTCGGCAACCTTGTTCCCGGAGCGGAGACCATGCCACCGGCACCGGAACAGCATACCGTTCCCGAACCTGAGCCGTCGCCCGACAATGACGATGACTGGGAGCTTTTCAGAAAGAACCTTGCCCTGTATAATTTCAGGGAGAAAAAAGATGACCGCATGATATGCAAGCTCGACCGCGACCTTGCGGACTCCCTCGATGCCTGCGACATCGACCGCAAATGCCGCTCCGATATTGTGAACGCAATAGTCAGGACTTTTGTAAACCGGTATCTTGACAGGCTTCGGCAATTCAGGAAAAACAACAGGTCATTACTCGGCAACACATAAAAACTTACTGGATATGAGAACAATCAAATGGTCTTATGATATGCTCCGCACACTGCGTGAGATGTATCCGCACGACACGAATACACGGATAGCAGCAGCTATCGGTGTGGGTACGAGGTGTGTGGTGGCGAAAGCAGCCGAACTCGGACTTGAAAAGGAACGTGACATCAGACGCAAGGAAGCTGAGAGAATCCTGATGGAGAATTACCGCACTCATTCCCAGTCCGAACTGTCACGCCTGACAGGATTGAGTCTCCGCACCGTCAAACGCATGGCCGGACGTTTGGGACTGAAACGCGATGCCGATGATGCCTCACGGTTCATTTCCTCCAGACGCAAGGAAATAATACGTCGTGAGAGACTGCGCCTGAGGATAGGACTTGCCCCGATAACCAATGTCAAGGTCACAGGCAACCGCCGACGAGCCATCTTACGCAACCGGCTCAAACAATACGGATATGTGGTCATGCGAGGCAATGACACCGTATTTTTCAGTCCTGACATGGCACGCTGTTCAAGACACGAGGACAGAGGCGCATCCCTCGGCCTTACTTTTCTCCCCTTGCCGCAACAACAATCATTCACAACAAAAATAATCTGATAATCATGTTCGGAACTATTTTTACCTGCCTGACAGCCGTACTCATATTATATTATGCAGTCCTTGTCTGTATGGATCTTTTCATAAAGCCTACGGGAGCCGCCGATGAATCCGGCACACCCGATGAAGCTGAGATCGACATATCCGATGAAGCAAACTCATTCAAGGCAATCGAAATCAAGCGCGGTCAACAGAGTGCCAAGAAGCCGGTCAAGGCTCCGGCCGAGAAACCGACCCTCTCCAAGCCGCTGATGACAAATTATCTTCCGGTTGAACAGCTTGCAAGAAAAGCCCGCAACATAACCAGTTCTGAAGATGCCTCCCTCGCCGGCCTCGGAGAAATCATCATCAAATGTGAATCCGCTGCTTGACATCAACTGACTTGCCGCTAACCATATTCGTATAACCCGATACCTCTCTCTCCAACCGATGCCTTTATTGAACTAAGTTGTCTTTACTGCCCGACACTGCCTTTAACGCCCTGCATTGCCTTTAACGCCCGATAACCTTTTCAAGAACTTATCAATCAGCGTATATGCAGAAAATCAAATCAAAGTGTCAGCGTGCTATCTCACGCCTCGGCAACTCAGCCTTCGCCCGTAAGGGTATGCTTGCTATGGGCGCGGTGATGCTCACCGTGTCCGACATGATGGCCGCCAGCAAGGGTGCGGCAGGCTTCACCAAAGCCACACAGGAGGTAAGCTCCTACCAGACCCCTGTCTCCAATCTCATGAAGGCGATCGCCGCAGTGATTGTCCTCGTGGGTGCCTTCAACGTCTATTTCAAGATGCAGAACGGCGACCAGGATGTCAAGAAGACCATCATGCTCACCATCGGCGGCTGTATCGCCTTCATCGCACTGAGCGAGGCTCTTCCGCTCTTCTTCAAGTAAGCAACCGCAGATCCATACAGTCATGGCGATATACAACGACGGCTATCCGGTTTACAAAGGGTTACAGAAACCATTGGAGTTCATGGGAATACGCGGACGTTTCCTGACATTGGCGGCTGCCGCCATAGGAGTGTCCTTCGTGGGGTTCATAGTGTTCTCCATAGCATTGGGAAAGCTCGCGGGGTTTATCGCCATGCTTGTAATGGCCGCCGCAGGGCTGGTGACAATATATGTCAAGCAGCGCGGCGGACTGCACAACAAGCGGAAAGACCGTGGAATCTTTATCTATCACAATTTATTCAAGCACTGAATGGCAAAGGAAAACAAAAAAGTCTTCGACGGGATATACGCCCAGTTGGAGGAAACGGACGGTAATGTGGTGCTGTTCGACGCAAAGGGGGCCCCCTCTGTCATTTTTGAAATGACAAACCCTGTTCTCCGGCTGTGTACCGACTCGGAGCGGTACATGGTATTTCAGGACGTGCTGGCTAACATCGTCCAGACGCTCGGCGAGGGCTATGCCTTGCAGAAGCAGGACATATTCTGCCGCCAGCGTTACCACCGCGACGTGCCCGAAGACGCCGAGTTCCTGACCCGGAGTTATTTCAATTACTTCGAGGGCCGTGAGTTCACTGAAATCACAACCTATCTGATAGTGACACAGGAGGCGCAGCGCGGACAGTTCGTGCAATACGACCCCAAGAAATGGCTCGACTTCCATTCAAAGGTCGCCAAAGTTGACGACATCCTTACCGAGAAAGGGATAAGCCACCGCAAGCTGACAAAGCCGGAGGTCAACGAGTACCTGCACCGCTTCATGGCGTTCCATTTCCAGCACGGCCCATTCTCCATGACAAATTTCAAGGCTTCCGACGAATACCTGCGGACAGGCAGCCGCATTATCCGCTCATATCCCCTTGTGGATATTGACGAAATAAATCTCCCCTCGGTAGTGAAGCCATATACCGAGATGAGTGTCAACGGTTATCCCGTGGCTACCGATGTGTTCTCATTTCTTGCCGAAGTGCCCCACGCCGACTGTGTGGTGTTCAATCAGGTGGTGCAGATACCGGGACAGCGGAAGCTGCTCAGAAAACTGCAAGGTAAGGCGAAACGTCACGGCTCCATGCCCGATCCGAGCAACAAGATAGCGAAAGCCGACATTGAGGAAGTTCTCAACATCCTCGCCGTTGACTCTTCCCTTCTTGTCAACACCAATTTCAACATCATCGTGAGCTGTCCTCCCGACAAGGTTACACCGGTCACATCGTTTCTTGAGACCAAACTCTACGAGTGCGGCATAATGCCGTCACGAACAGCCTACAACCAGCTGGAACTGTTCATCAACTCCTTTCCGGGCTGTGCCTACGGCTTCAATCCCGACTATGACCTGTTCCTCACACTGTCGGACTCGGCACTGTGCCTTTTCTTCAAGGAACACCTCAAAGGGTGCGAGGACACGCCTCTCACCACATTCTACACCGACCGTCAGGGACTCCCGGTGTGCATAGACATAACCGGCAAGGAGGGCAAGGTGAAGATGACCGACAACGCCAACTTCTTCTGCATCGGGCCAAGCGGCAGCGGCAAATCCTTCCACATGAACAGTGTGGTAAGGCAGCTGTTGGAGCAGAACACCGATGTCGTGATGGTCGATACCGGCGACTCCTACGAGGGTATTTGCGGCTATTTCGGCGGCACATATATCTCATACTCAAAGGAGAAGCCTATCTCGATGAACCCGTTTAAGGTGACACGCGAGGAATATGAGCAGAACTTCGGGGAGAAGAAGAATTTTCTCAAATCGCTGATATTCCTGATTTTCAAAGGCAACGAGGCTCCTTCAAAAATTGAGGATATGCTTGTCAACCAGGCCATAGTGGAATATTACGAGGCATATTTCAATCCGTTCACCTCATTTTCCGACACGGAGCGCGAGGGCTTGCGCCAGAAATTGCTTGTGGCAGCCAAGATGGAGGACGACTACGAGAAGTTCGCCACCGATATGCGTGACATCGAGGAACAGATAAACGCCCCTGAACCGGAGACCAAGACAACCGTCCGCGCCCTCATACTCCCTTCGGAGGAACGGCGCAACAAGATTATCCGCCAGTGCCGGGCACTGAGGGCCATGATTGTTGACCGTGCCACTACCGAGGCGGAGAAAGAGAAAGCTGCCTCAAAGATTGAGGTATATAAGAAAGAGCTGCACGAGACCTCGATGCTGATGAAGATTGACAAGCAGATAGACCACATGGAGGAGCAGAAACGCCGCCTCAAAGTGCCGTCGCTCTCCTTCAACACCTACTACGAGTTCGCCCTTGAACGGATACCGCAGATCACATCGCTGGAGAAGATACATTTCGACATACGAGACTTTGCCGCTATCCTCAAACAGTTCTACCGTGGTGGAGAGCTGGAGGTGACGCTCAACTCCGACCTTGACACCAATCTTTTCGACGAGCGGTTCATTGTCTTTGAGATTGACAAGATAAAGGATGACCCCGTGCTTTTCCCGATCATCGTGCTGATAATCATGGACGTGTTTCTTCAGAAAATGCGTATCAAGAAAGGACGCAAGGCCCTGATAATCGAGGAGGCATGGAAAGCGATAGCCTCGCCCACTATGGCGGAGTACATAAAGTTCCTGTATAAGACCGTCCGCAAGTTCCACGGCATAGCCGGTGTGGTGACACAGGAGCTTAACGATGTGATCGACTCTCCCATCGTTAAGGAGGCGATAATCAACAACTCCGATGTGAAGATATTGCTCGACCAGTCGAAATTCAAGGACAGATACAGCGACATAGCGGCCATACTCGGACTGACGCCTATTCAGAAGCAGCAGATATTCACAGTCAACGCCCTCAATAACAAGGAGGGACGCAACTACTTCAAAGAGGTGTGGATATGCCGCGGCCAGAACTCCGATGTGTATGGCGTCGAGGAGCCGCCGGAATGTTACTGGGCCTACACCACCGAGCGGGCCGAGAAAGAGGCTCTGAAAATATATCTCCGTCATTACGGCACCATGCAGGAGGCGATAACCAACATCGAGGCCGACCGCAAGAGAGCCGGAATATCCAATTATCTTGATTTTGCCCGTAAGGTCAACCAACAACAGAAAGTAATGTCGCTATGGTAAATCCAAAACATAATTCACAATACGCCATGCGTAATCTCATGCTGATTATATGCGTGACGTGCTTTTTCGGCACTGCCTCGGCTTGGAAAGTGGTGATCGACCCGTACTGCCTGAAAGCGGTGACAACCAATCTCGCATCGCAGAAAGCCATCGAGGATCAGCACAACAGGAGACTCGACTCCATATCCGCAAAGCAGAACAAGCTGGAGCAATACACCGTGAGCATGGCTACCATCACCGAACTCTACAAGGTGACTATGGAGAATATCTCAGGCTTCGGCACCGAGAGCAAATATTATGTGGAGATAGGACTGTGCGCCTTCGACATAGTTAAGAGCGTGCCGGAACTGGTAAAGACCGTAAGCAAGGCCAAGTTCACCAACAAGGCTCTCTGCCTTAACGAACTCGGCAACCTCACGGCCCAGACACAGCAGCTTGTGGCCGACTTCATCAATATAGTCAACAACGGCAAGGTTCAGAATCCCCTCAAAGGCCAGGCCACCGCCGCAACCAAGAGCGACGGATACAATCTCCTTGACCGTTACGACCGACTGACGGTAGCCAACAGGATATACACCGACCTTCTTGAAATCCGCTACAAGGTTCAGGCTATGATGGCTATGGCTCAGTACGCCACAAAAGATGACCTGTTTTTCGCCATAGACCCGGAGGGCTGGGCCAACATGAAAGTCATGCAGAATCAGGTCGGTATGCTGATACTCAACTGGAACGGACTGCGGATTATAAAATGACGGAGCCATTATGATACGCAAACTTACAACTCTCGTTCTTGTGGCTCTGCTTCTTTCCTTCAAGTCATTCGCCTTCGACTTCCCGAAAGACCTGCCGACATTCGAGGCACTTATGGCTCTGCACAAGGCTGTCAAGAAAGATGAAGACCAGGCGTTGGCACGCATAGCCACGAGCTTCGGGGAGCAATCGCTTGTCACCAAAGGGGCGGAGAAGTTCAATGATGTACGCTCGACGCTCGACACCAAACTCAACAACACATACTCATACGTGATACTCGCCGCTGCCATATCCTCGACCGCCAGCTCACTCTATCTGCTGACAAAGGAGTACAAGGACTTTACGGTAAACACCTACAAGTATGTGACCATGAAGCCTTTTGTCGCGTGGTACTATGCCGACGCCAACCTTGCCATAGCACGCGAGATAAAGCACGCCCAGAAACTCTACGCTACCGTGGCCGCCTCCGGCATAAACCTCATGAAAGCCTCGATGGACGAGAAGATGAACCTTGTCATGTCGTTGAAGGACACCATAGAGAACGCCCGGCGGATTATCGACAACGCCAACCTGTGGTGCTACCTCATGACAAACTGCGGCTGGAAGCCTGACTACATCTGGGAGATACTCACCTCCGATGTCAAGGACGAGATTGTGGGAGCGGTAATCAACAAGTGGAACCAATAAACATATACCGATCATGAAATTCAGAACAATCACCGCATTATCGCTCGCCCTGCTCATCGCGGCACTCCCGGCGGCGGTATCGGCCAAGACGCCCAAAATCCATGACGACCAGAAGGAGAAGCAATGGCAGTCGATGGAGAACGGGCCGTGGGGCTTCGCTCCCGACTGGTACTATTATTTCCTGCACAAGAATTATTCCGGCGCGGAAATGTACTGGAAGTGGGCCGGCTTCAAATCCGGCTACCGCGTCCGCTTCAAGGAGGAGAAATCAAATGTAAAACGCATCATGCCCGTGCGTGTCACGGCGGAAGAGACCCAGCGGCAGAAACTCTCTAAAGTTGAGAAAGAGCGTGCATACGTCGAATCTCTCTACAAGGAGGAACTGGCACGCGAGGCTGACCGGGCTGTCGATGTCACCTATTCGATCTACAAGGACGAGTTCAGCCGTATGCAGGACTGTATCGCCGACGGGCTTCTCTACTGCCTTAACAAGAGCAAGGGAAAGATGAAGTATCAGGTTGACGAGCTGTCGCGGCAGAACGAGATCATCTGCGCCAATATCGCCTATATCCATAAACAGGGTGTCGGCTACGGGCTGGAGAATGCAAAGCGTCAGCAGGCATACGAGGAGGCAAAGTCCGAGATGGGAAAACTGGTGTCGCGCACCGCCCGCCTCGCGGCAGTGGCAGCCACCCACTACTAACATTAACCTGACTAATTGAAAACTATATGACTTTATTATCAATACTCTGCACAATGGGGCTTCCGGCTATCGACCAGAGCCTCGACAAGCTGCTTGTGGCGATGGAGGCGTTTCCGAATGTGGCGATTTTAGGCGATACAATCAGCTTCGCCCGTATGCTCGGACTGTTGCTCGCCCTGTGCGTAGGCTCATACGAGTGCTGGATGATGATGCTCGGACGGCGAGGCATGGACGTGATGAAGCTGCTCCGCATCATAGGCATATCAATGTGCATATCATCTTCATCATGGATATGCTCGGCTCTCCAGATGCCAGGCAAGTCTTTGGAAGCCACCACTAAGTCAATGGCTATGGCGAAGAACAAGGAGGTCGCGGCACTGGAGCTGAAAGTGGCCCAGAAGCAAGGCGAGTACCTTGAACGCCTCCGTGCAGTGCAGGATTCAATATCCACTGCAAAACAGGTGGCGTCCATAGGCGAGGACGCGAACTGGTGGGACAAACTCGTGTATAACGTGGAAAACCTCGGCGAGACCATCAACAACTACGCCCAGCGTGCGGCGGTGGCCGCTGAGACAAAGGTAAGCGAATGGATAAACGACGTGATACGCTTTGTCGGGGAGCTGATTTTCCAGATGTCCTACTACGGCATACTTGTGGCGCAGAGGATATTCATAGCGATAATGATTGTGTTCTGCCCCATAATGTTCGCCCTGTCACTCGCTCCGCCGTGGAACTCGGCATGGAGCCAATGGATGTCAAAATTCCTCTCCCTCACGTTATGGGGCTTCGTGACCTATATGTGCCTGTACTATATAGACTTCATACTGATGTATAATCTTCAGGAGGATCTGGTGGCCTACAACCACCTGTTGCACGGTGCTGTCAACTCATGGGAGCAGATAGGCGCGCTCGGTTTGCAGGGCATAGGCTCCAACTGCATGTACGCTATGGGTATGCTTGTCGGGGCCTATATCATACGCTTCGTTCCCGAAGTCGCCTCATGGCTTATACCCGGCGGTGTCAGCAGCGGTGCCGCCTCTCCCTCAGGCAGTGTCGCTATGGGCGCGGCGATGATGGGCGGCTCGGCGGCTCTCAAAGCCACCAACGTGACCCGGAACGTGGCCGGTTCAATCGGCGCACAGGCAGGAAGAAATCTGAAACACACCCCTTAATCCGACTAACAAGATTATCATGCTGATAAAATCCCTTGAACAGAAAACACGGCTCGCAATGATGACGGTAATGGCAACCATAATAGGTTGCGCCGCCATCTGCGGGTTCACCGTGTGGCGTTGCGTGTCGCTCGTGACCGAGGAGCGCAAGCAGATATATATTCTTGACGGCGACATACCGTTCCTTGCCGAGCGTGCCGGACTTGAAGCCAATTTCATCATGGAGGCGAAAGCGCATATCCAGCTCTTCCACCAGTATTTTTTCAATCTCCCTCCCGACAACGACTATATCAAGTGGACTGTCGGCAAGGCCATGTATATGGCTGACGGCACCGCCCTGAAGCAGAAGCAGGCCCTTGACGAGAACGGCTTTTACTCCGACATCATATCATCTTCGGCTGTCTGCACCATAATCTGCGACTCTATCCAGTTCGACGAGCATACACGCAAGTTCAGCTACTACGGGACGCAGATTATCAAGAGGCGCACGCGCGACCTCAAACGCACCATGCTCACCACCGGCTATGTGGAGAATGTGCCACGTACCCAGAACAATCCCCACGGACTGATGATAACCAACTGGCGTACTCTTGAAAACAAAGACCTTGACTATTGATATAATGCTCAATTCTTAATGCACAATGCACAATATGAAATCAATACGTAAGACTTTCAGCGACAACCGAAGGAAAGCACATGGCGCAATACGCTCATGGCTCCGGCCTAAGATGGGAGCCATAGGCACACGCTACCGTCTGGCCGCCCGGATAAGGAAAGCCAATTCATGGGCTACGCGACACCCTCGCCGGACTTTCGGCTATGTCGTCGGCTCCCTGCTGATGATACTCTTGTGCGACATCATAGTGACCGGGGCACGGATGGAATCTCAGGAGCCGGAACTGCAATCCATCGCCAAAGTCGAGCCTATCTTCAGCGGCTTCCGCACCATTCAGGCCAACAAGGAGGCGCAACGCCGACGGCTCATGGAGATAACCGGCGACGGTCAGGCGGTCAAGCATGAACTTGACTCCCTTATCGCCATTCCACACAAGAGCCATGACGACTCAATAGGCATAATACGCCGGTACAGGCAGCTCGAACAGATTGTTAAATCCCTCAAACATAACGACAACAATGAAAAGAATTAATTTCAGACAACCGAAGTATATCTTCCCTGCGGTGATTTTCGTGCCGCTGTGTGCGCTGATATATTTCGCTATGGAGACTTTCGGCGGCGGTGGCGATGACCCTCAGGCCGTAGCGACAGACCGTATCAACTCCACTCTGCCGGAGGCCAACGCCGAGGCTCCCGGTGACAAGATGTTCGAGATGTCACGCCGCTTCGGTGACGAGGACGCCTTTACCGCCGTGGGCGCGCTCGGCGAGGAACAGGAGGAACGCGAGGCTCTTGAACACGGCTACACCGAGGACGAGCTGAACCGTCTCGACGCGGCCGAGGCCGAACGTATCCGTCAGCAGCAGGAGCTGGAGGAACTGGAGCGTTCCCTTGCTGAATCGCGCCGGCATATCAACTCATACGCCTACGGCGACGGCTATAATCCTGCCGACCATGAACCTGCCGTTGACCCCCGGAGCGAATATGTACGCGACCTTGAGGCGATACAGCAGCGCAGCTACGAGCGTCAGAAAGCTATCGAGGCCGGACTTGGCATAGGACAGTCCGACCCGGAGGAAGCCATGCGCCAGCACCGGGCCGACTCCATGGCAAGGGCGCGGGAGATAGAGCGTGAGAAGAACCGCCCATTGCTTGTACTCAAATCACGGGAGACAAATGCCGACAAGTTCAATACCGTGGGTAGTTCGGCCGATAATGTCGATGCTCCGCTTATCCGTGCCATGATCGACAAGACAACAAAGGCGCACGAGGGCACGAGGCTACGCTTCAAGTTGCTCGACGATGTAACAATACATGATGTGAGGCTTGCCAAAGGCACATATCTGTACGGCACTGTCACCGGCTTCGGCCAACAGCGTGTCCGCGCTGCCATCACTTCAATTCTTGTAGGCGGAAAGTTCCTGAAAGTGAATCTTTCGGTGTTCGACAACGACGGCATGGAGGGCTTCTATGTCCCGGAGTCAGCTTTCCGCGATTTTATGAAAGAGGCGGGTGCCAGCACAGTGCAGCAGAATATCAGTTTTGAGTCCGAGAGCGGCTACGGCTCCGGAATCTCCGGCGAGGCCATCGCTTTGCAGGCTCTCCAGAATATGTATAACTCGGCGACTTCCGCTGTGTCGGCCAATATCCGCAAGAACAAGGCGAAAATCAAATACAACACCATCGTTTACCTTATCAATTCAGACGAAGCATATTAACCGGTAATCAACCAACCCATTATGAAAGATAGAATAATTGCAGCGACCCTCGCGCTATGCGCCGTCGCAATCCCGGCGACAGCCAAAGAGAAGATCATTGTCAACTCGGAAGTGACAACCCATATCGTCATGCCTGAGAATATCAAGATGGTGGACTTATCCACAACAAAGATTATCGGCAACCAGTGCGCCGACAACATCGTGCGTATCAAGCCGTTCATAGAAGCGGACTCCGTACCCACCCACTACCGCGAGGGTGAGCTGATGGGTACTCTCACACTCATCGGCGAGCGGCATCTGGCACAGTACGATGTGGTATATACCGCTTCTCCCTCACGTGCCGCCTCTATCCACCGTGTGCCATACGCCGGGTTGGACTCCTACATCAATCCGGAGGTATCCATGCCTCAGTCGGAAATGGCACGTTACGCCTGGGCCGTATATGGCAGTGGCCGAAAATACAATCAGGTGGTGTCGAAAGCCAACGGCATGAAGGCGATTGTCAACAACATCTATTCGATAGGCGATTATTTCTTCATCGACTATTCCCTTCAGAACAGCACGAAGATAGCATACGACATCGCCGAGGTGCGAGTGAAGCTCACTGACAAGAAGGAGGTCAAGGCCACAAACTCGCAGACAGTGGAATTGTCGCCGGTATATTCGCTGAACCTTGCCAGGAAGTTCAAGAAGAACTACCGCAACGTGCTTGTGCTCGACAAGCTGACTTTCCCGGACGAGAAGGTGCTCCGCATCGAAATATCTGAGAACCAGATAAGCGGACGTGTCATAACCCTTACCGTGGAGTATGACGATATTCTCAACGCCGACGGCTTCGACTCCGACATACTCAAAAATCTGCCGTTTAACTATTCACCCCATATCTACAAATAATCCGGCACTATGAAAAAGATACTGTTCGCAATCATCTGTGCGGTGGCTTCTATCACGGCCACAGCGCAGGAAAACAAGATAGCCGTCAACGCCGGCTTCCTGTTCCCGTCAACTCTCAACGCTACCGTGGGCTACGAGAGGTCGTTCACCTACGGCAACGCCGTGGAGGTCTATGGCGAGATTGGCAATCACTGGAAATCGGGCGAGGGTCAGTTCTGGAAAGGGTACTATTGGGACGGGGGCATAATCTACAAACACCGTCTGCACCGTTACAAGAACGGCAGCTTCCGTGTCCGCTTCGGTCCTCAGTTCGGAGCGGTGGAGAGAAAGTTTTTCATCGGTATCGAGGGGGGCTTTGAATACAACTATGTGTTTCAGAATGGGTGCGAGTTCTCGATCATACAGAAGAATAATGTAAATTTCCTGCATGGCGACACGTTCCGCAACGGCCTCATGCTCGGATTCAAGATACCGTTCTGAAATCAGCCGAACAATTCCGAATGGGAGCCGAGACGCACAAGATTGATCTCATCTGTGTCCGGGTCAAACCATATCAAAAGGAAATCACCTTCGATATGGCACTCCATGTGGCCGGCATAATTTCCCGTCAGAGGGTGAGGCCGGTTTTCTTCCGGTATCGGCTCCTCATTTTGTAGCAACTCCAGAATCCTGAACAGTTTTTCAACCTTTTTCGGATTATTGCGGAAACGCTTGTAGTCTTTCTTGTATTGAGTGCCGGGTTTGAGTTTTTTCATAATCCCATGGATTTTTCCATCGCCTCAATCGAGGAAAGATTCAGGGCCGGCTCGTTGCGGAGACGTCCGCTTGCCGCCTCTTCCATTGCCTCAAGTGTAACAGCATTAGGCTCGTGGTAGGCGGCATCAAGTAGAACAGTCTCAACATAATTGTTAAGGCTGCGGTTCTGCCGTTTTGCAAGCTGCTTCAATCTTTCAATGAGTTCCACTGAAAGGCGGAAGCTCTGGTTCTTTTTCAGTGCTATTTCCATATCCATATTATTTTATACTGCAAAGTTAGTGTAAATGTATTACAAAAACAATAATTCTACCATATAAGTTCCCAGACTATGGCTTTTGAAGAAACAAAGGAACAGCAACAGATGTATAACTACTTCCGTAGCTGTATCTACATATTCCTGATTATCGAGATTGTGATGAACCTGCCTATCACGGCTGACAACCGCGTGACGCAGTTCATACTCGACCTGCTCGGACGCTTCAAGGTGTTCAACTCCGTGGCCGGGTGCAAAGTTGCCGAGCTTGTCTGCATCTGTGTGGTTTGTATCGGCACCAAAGCGAAAAAGGCGTTGAAGTTCAATCTGAAGACTATGGTGGTATATCCGGTGCTTGCAGGTCTCACTCTCGTGGGACTGTGCTTCATTTTCCATCACGGCACATGGGGTATGTCGCTCTTCGGCTTCCCGGCAAGCCGTGTCCTGTATGCCTTCTGCTCGGTGGTCGGCACCATGCTCGTTCACCAGGGACTTGACGGTATCGCCAAGTATTACAACCACAAGGTCGGCGAGGACAGGTTTAATTTTGAGAATGAATCTTTTGAACAGTCCCGTCAGGAGGTCAATACCCCTTATTCAGTGAACATCCCGATGATATTCTACTGGAAAAAGCGTATGCACAACGGCTACATCAACATTATCAATCCGTTCCGAGGCACGATTGTATTGGGTACTCCCGGCTCCGGCAAGTCTTTCGGCATCATAGATCCGTTCATTAGGCAGCACGCAAGAAAGGGCTTCGCCATGATGGTATATGATTATAAGTTCCCGACGCTTGCCAAGACGCTTTTCTATCAGTATTGCAAGAATTTGCACTATGGCAACCTGCCGAATGGCTGCGGTTTTCGCATAGTCAATTTTACCGATGTCGAGTATTCCAACCGTATCAATCCAATCCAGCGTAAATACATTCCCGACCTCGCGGCGGCTTCGGAGACGGCGGCCACGCTTCTTGCCTCGCTCAACAAGGGCGGTGGCGAGAAAAAGGGCGGCTCGGAGGCTTTCTTCACCTACTCGGCAGAGAATTTCCTCGCGGCGATCATATATTTCTTTGTAAATTTCCACCCGACAGGTTTTCTGAAAGGGAAAAAACTGAAACGCTACATATCGCACGAGGGCAAGAAATTGGAGCTTGTGATACGCAACTGGGACGATTTCAACGCTCTGGACGAGAACGGCGAGGTCATGCTTGACTTCGTGAACGAGAACGGACGCGACGTATCCACCGACGAGGACAAGATGTTCGTTGACCTTAACGGCTTCTCCTATATTGACCGCATGGGTAAGCTGATACTGATTGACCGCTGCTGGTATGAGGACGAGAACGGAAACGAGGTTGAGCCGGACACCATCACAGGTGAGTTTTCGGATATGCCCCATGTGCTGTCGTTCCTCGGCCGCAAGTATTCTGAGGTGTTCGACATTCTGATGATGGACGATAAGATAGCCTCGCTGATGGCTCCCTTCAAGTCCGCATACGAGAACAAAGCCAACGACCAGCTTGAAGGTATGGTGGGTACCCTCCGCGTAAATGCAGCACGCCTTGTATCTCCTGAAGCCTATTGGGTATTCACCGGCGATGATTTTGACTTGAAGATTTCCGACCCGGTGAGTCCGAGCTATCTTGTGATTGCCAACGACCCCGAAAAGGAACAGGTCATCGGCTCTCTGAACGCTCTTGTGCTTAACCGTCTGATAACCCGTGTCAATTCCAAAGGCAACATCCCTGTCAGTATCATAGTTGACGAGCTTCCCACTCTGTACTTCCACAAGATAGACCGATTGATCGGCACGGCACGAAGCAACAAAGTTGCCGTGACCCTCGGTTTTCAGGAGCTTCCGCAGTTGGAGGCTGACTACGGCAAGGTAGGTATGCAGAAGATTATCACAACCTGCGGCAACATATTCATGGGTGCGGCACGAAACAAGGAGACTCTTGAATGGGCGCAGAATGATGTTTTCGGTAAAGCAAAGCAGACATCGACATCAATCACCATAAACGACCAGAAAATCTCAACCTCCATTTCCGAGAAGATGGACTATCTCGTTCCGGCGGCGAAAATCGCTGACATGGCTACGGGCTGGCTTGCAGGGCAGGCGGCACGTGACTTCACGGCCACAGATGAAAAGATGCTGTCGCATTTCGACATCGAGGACTCGGAGGAGTTCAAGACAACCAAGTATTTCTGCAAGACGCACTTCGATATGGCACGTATCAAGGAGGAGGAATCCAACTATGTGGAGTTGCCTAAAATCTATTCTTTCGACAGTGAGCGTGAGAAGGAGATTATGCTCAACCGCAATTTCAAACGTGTGAACCAGGAGGTGGCCGATATGGTGAAGGAACTCCTCGGTACTGAATAACAAATTTTTTATCATGCAAACTACCGCCAAAATATCCGTTCCCCTCTCGCTCCGCTTATCCGGGAGTGCGTTGAAGATTATCGCCATTCTCTCGATGGTGACCGACCATTGCGCCTACTTCCTTATGGAGTCGGACACTCCGATGTACGACTGTCTGCGATGCTTCGGCAGGATAGCGTTCCCTGTGTTCGCTTTCCTTGTTGCCGAGGGGTTCGCACATAGCCGCGACCGCATGAGATATTTTCTGATACTTGTGCTTGCCGGTGTAGTCAGCGAAGTGCCGTGGTATCTGCTCAACGGAGCGGACGGCACGCATAATGTCATGTTCACTCTCTCCCTCGGAGTTGTGGCACTCGCCATATTCGACCGTATGTGCGAACATGGGCCGCTGTCGTTCATCGGCGTGGCAGGTATCGCTGTTCTGACATGGTGGCTCGGAACGGATTATGACTGGCGCGGTATTCTGATGATAGCGATGTTCTACATTCTCCGGCACCAGACTATGCGTCCGTGGCTGGAGCGTTCATCGACACATTTTCCCTCGCAGGCTATTCTTCAGATTATATTCACTTTTCCCCTGATGGCTCACTACGGCATAGCCGGTGCGTTGCTCGCCTCCGGAATAATTTTCCTATATGACGGCACCCGTGGCTTTATCCGTAGTAAACCGTCCAAATACAGCTTCTACGCCATTTATCCGGCACATCTGATGTTGCTATCGCTATTCAGTTGATCTACTAAGGATAATCTCTACTACGAATAAAGACACTATCGGTAACTTCTGCAAAATTACCGATAGTGTTTTTGGTTTTGGATTATCCATTACATGAAGCATATATAAGGATAAATCGTATAGTCAGGTGCATTTCAGAGATTTCCCGATTGGTGACAATTTTTATTTTTGTCATTTGAACCGGATTATTACATGAAATTACATGATGACCATGCCTTCACGAAGGGCTTTCTCCGTTTCTTCACCCTTTGCTATCCTGACTACGGCAAGGGCAAATTCAAGAGTGGTGCCGGGGCCTTTCGAGGTTATGAGACGGTCAGTGATAACCACGTTATCATCGGAATATGTGCCACCGTTCTTTTCAAACTCATCTTTCAGGAATGGATAACCTGTTGCCGGAGTTCCTGAGATAATTCCGAGCGGGCCGAGAACGAGAGCCGGAGCTGCACAGATTGCGGCGATTTTGCCACCATTCTCCCAATGTGCCGTTACGATGTTCTGAAGTTCTTTGTCGAGATTTACGGCAGCTTCGCTTTTGTCCGCGCCCGGAAATACGAGCCAGTCAATCTGCGAGGGATTAAGGTCAGCAACCGTCATGTCTGCTACAATATTGTTTCCAGTTGCACCTCTTACAAGACGGTTCTCCGTCATTGATACGGTATAAACCTCCATTCCTGCACGACGCATCACATCCACAGGCGCGATGGCTTCGATCTCGTCAAAGCCGGTTCCGAGCATCACAAACGTAGCCTTTCCCTCAGGCTTAACCGATGCCGGAATTTTGATACTGGTTTCAGTCATAATTTGAGTATTCATTATGTTTTTGTTAACTTTGCAAAGGATAACAGCTACCCTTTGGATAGTGCAAAGTTATATATCAAAACACTGCTCCGCAAGAGGTTACTTTGAAAGTAGCCACTTACTTCAAACTCACTTTTAGTCAGTATCAACAAGATGAAGACCGAAAAAATTTCAGAAAAATATTCGTGTGTGGCAACGTGCCCCATGCGCAACGTAATAGCTCACTTCGCCAACAAGTGGTCGATGCTTCTTCTCGTCATTCTTAATGAGTTCGGAGTCATGCGGTTCAATGAATTGTCCCGTGCAATCCCGGACATATCTCCCAAAGTTCTTTCAGGACATCTGAAGACCCTCGAATCTGTCGGGCTTGTCAAGCGAATACTCTATGCTGAGGTTCCACCACGCACCGAGTATGAACTTACCGAACTGGGTAAATCACTTATCCCTATTCTCAATCAACTCTCCGAATGGGGCAGGCAGAACTTGAAAACCGTAACGAGGTATTTGAAGAATAGTCAATAATCCAACAGACGGCCGAAATCGTGCCAGTCGCCAATCATTTCACCTTTGGCACTTGCCTCGATCAGTTTTTGCAGGCGACTGTTGAACAGTTCAGGCTTTGATTTTACCCTGTGGATATTGTCTATCCTCACCCGCTGGTAGAGTGACGGCATAGCCTGAAAGTTCTCCCAAGCAAAGGGAGTTTTCTTGAAGGCAGTGATAATCTCCGGCATAATCTCAAATTTTGCATTGAGGTCGGGACAAGCCTTGCGCCCGCTTTCGGTCATCAGTCTTAATTTTTCCAACCTGCGGCATCGCTCCTTGTTGAGTTCAGTCCATTTGCCGGATTTGGTTCTCGGTCCGAAGCGTTGCAGCGGCTCGCCGTTGACGCTTTTCAATGTAGAGTCAATCCACCCGAAACATAGAGCCTCCTCGACGGCATCAAGATACCAGAGCGCGTCCTCCGGCTGAGTTTTACCACGCTTCGCCACCACCCAGCACTCCCGCTCTGTGGCATGATTCTCAATCAGCCACTGTCGGAACTGCGCCCTGTCTTTGATGTCGAGGATATTTACGGGTGTCATGCAATCGAAATTTAGGGAATAAGATATTTCACCATCTCAATACATTTCCATGTTTCACCAAGGCAGACATAACTTTCTGGCTCCGCTTTTGAAACACGATGAAAGCCCACTGCTTCATAGCAATGTATCGCAGCTGAGTTGTTTTCAAAGACTCCCAGCGATACTTTTGAGGCTCCCAATTTTTCAAATGCAAAGTTTGTGGCCATACTGACAAGAGCTTTTCCGAGTCCACGCCCTCGTTTTGAATCATCAATAATGACAAAGCCTAAACGTTGCTCCGCTTTATCTTCAGCAGGTATGCGCAGGGTGATATATCCAACGACCTCATCACCGTCACACATCGTTAAAGCGCGAGACGTTTCACCGTCCATAAACCGACTGTGAAAACAATTCATATCTTCGGGCGTGACAGGATAACTCTTATATCTGTCGGCGCACCATTGGCGCATACGATACTCGTCTTTTATCCAAGATGTGATTATCGCTGCGTCCGATGGTTTATAGGGTCGTAATGTAAGTTTCATCGCTTGTAATTACGTTTTATTTCGTCGATGGATTTGCCGCCGATGCCGAAATTTTCATCTGGCAGTTCCTTGATTGTTACAGTGAAGAACTGCTCCGGAATATGGGTTATCTCTGAGGCTGTCGCTGTAAGCCGATCAATCAATTCTTTCTTTTGTTCTGCGGTGAGTTTTCCGCTCTCGATGGATATGTAGGGCATATTATTTTCTTTTTATATAGTTAGTTATCAGCATTGCAAGGACGCCAATACATAGATAGGCTGCTGTGTATCGTAGGAATACAGGGTCATACATATCAAAGAATAACCAAGTACCTAATTGAATTATCACGGCTGAAATAATGGGAAGTTCCCATCGCCCTCTCATATTATTGCCAGCCAATATGCCAATAACGAGGCAGTAAAATGGGTTCACAATATAAAACAACAAAATACATACGGCCATTCCGAAATCCGGTGGAACGCATTTTGCCGCAACCAGTGGCAGAATGAACATAACCGCAAGAGTTATGCCTATCCATCTTATAAGTTTTCTATTGGATGCCTTACTCATTATTGTGTCGGTTTATCATTATCTGCTCAAAGTTGTCCTGTCCCCACTTGATTAACGCTTCGACATGAGGCAATAGTGTTTTGCCTAAATCTGTGAGGGAATATTCAACACGCGGTGGCACATTCGGGTAAAGCTGACGCTCGATTATGCCGTCAGTCGTAAGTTGTTTCAATACCTGCGACAGCACTTTTTCGGACACAGACGGGATATTGCGGTATAGCTCATTGAAACGCACCGGTTCGTTCTCGGAAATCTTCACGAGAACGACCAACGCCCATTTGTTACCGAGCCATTCAAGCATCGGAGCGGCCTTGCAATATTCGTAGTCTAATTTTTTTGCCATTTCGTGTCTATTGAAAAGGATTGAAAATGAGTAAAACAAACTTTTCGGTAAGGGTCAAACCTTTCGGTAAGTTGTTGTTTAGGCTCTGATTCTCACCTAATTTTGCACTACAAAGTTAATAAAAATCGACGAGATATGATATATCCAGAACTACATTTCACAGGGCAGGTGTGGCGACCGCCATACGAGGCAAACTCGCAGTCGCTCCAGATCACATCGGGCTGCACATGGCACAAGTGCAAATTTTGCAGCCTGTATCACGGCACACCATTCCGTATGTCGCCATTGTCGGAGGTGGAAGCGGACCTGGAGGTAATCCGGCAGTGGCAACCAAGGGCACGCCGTGTTTATCTGACAGGTGCCAATCCGTTTGCACTCAGTTATAATAAACTGATGGATATTGCCATACTTCTACGCAAGTATCTTCCTCACTTGATTTCATTCGGAATGTTCGCCCGCGTGACTGATATTGCGACCAAATCGGTAGAGGAGTTGAAGAACCTGCGTCACATGAAGCTCGACAGTATTAATATCGGTATCGAGACCGCACATGATCCTACTCTTGAAAGAATGAACAAAGGCTATCATGCCAACGATATTCTTGAACAGTTGTCAAAACTTGATGAAGCTGGCATACACTACAACGTGTTCTACCTCAATGGACTTGGAGGAAAGGGAAAAGGAGTTGAAAGTGCAATCGCCACAGCAGATGTGCTTAACAAACTGCACCCCTGTATCATCAATATCGTTTCATTGACTGTCTTTCCTGAGTCACAGCTATATCAGGAAGTGCTTGATGGCTCGTATGAGGAAGAACCTGAGATTGAGAGACTGATTGAGATGCGAACTCTCATTGACCGCTTGAAAATCAAGGTCAACCTTATGGGACACCATATATCCAATACGGTACCAATCACCGGAGCGTTGCCCGATGACAAGGTCGCAATCCTCCAGGAATTTGACAAAGCGATAGCGGAGTTTCCAGAAGAAGAACTCAAAGCCTACCGCAGCAGGATATGGCATCTGTGAAGACACCCGTTCCTGTCTCAGCCTGTTCGTTTCGGACAGGCTTTTTTATAGGCAATCTCCTCAAAAATTAGTAAATTTGCAGTCTAAATCAGATAAGTACGCAAAATGACTAAGGCAGAAATTGTAAATGAGATAGCGAAGACCACAGGAATTGACAAGGCAAGTGTTCTCGCGGTGGTTGAGCAATTTATGGTTGTTGTAAAAGACAGCCTCGCACATGGAGAGAACGTATATCTCCGTGGCTTTGGCACATTCCAAGTTAAGGAACGTGCTGAAAAAACAGCACGCAACATTTCAAAGAATACCACAATAGTAATTCCGGCTCATAATATACCGTTCTTCAAACCATCGGCCGAGTTCAAGAAGGAGGTGGGTCAGTGATATGGAACAGGAAAACCAATATGGCGAAAGCGCGGTTGAAGAACTGACGCCCGACTGTAACGACCATTGTGAGGACGAATGTCATTGCCATAATTGTCACGAGAAACAGCCGGAGATTTTCGATGAAAGTGACATCGACCGCATAATAGCCAACCTTAATGACTGGGATTGAGATATGAGATATAAATATTGTCCCGAATGTGGCGCAAAACTCAAAGGACAGCAAGCAGGTGATGATGGGCTTGTGCCGTACTGTGATAACTGCAAGCGGTATTGGTTCGATTCGTTTTCAAGTTGCGTGATTGTCATGGTCGTTAACGAGCTGCATGAGATAGCACTTCTCAAGCAGTCGTATATATCCGACCAATATGAGACATTTGTCGCCGGTTATATCACACCGGGCGAAAATGCAGAGGAAGCTGCAACACGCGAAGTCAAGGAAGAACTTGGACTGACGGTAGAGAATCTGATATATGAGGGCACCCATTGGTTTGACAAGCGAGAACAGTTGATGCACGCCTATATCGGCATTGTCAAGAAAGCAGACTTCTCCACATCGTCAGAGGTTGACGGCGTTTCATGGGTACCATTGGAGGATGCCCCTACAAGGATGTTCCCCGATCGCCCCGGTAACACACAGCATATCCTTTACCGCAAGTATCTGGAGTTGCTGAGAACCAAATAATATTCCGATTGAAAAGTTGAGATTAAAAGGCGAGGCCAAGCAGATGCTTGACCTCTTAATCCTTTTATAGTGCGGGTACTGAGACTAAAATCAGTATCGGCACTTTTGTGAGAGCAAAGTTAGCTCTTTTTTATTGAACGTACAAAAAAGTTACGAGCCTGACCCGTGGAGCCAGACTCGATTTAATCTTGTTTATAGTGCAGTTGGCAGCATCGGGGCCATCCAAATACACTTTCGTATCGCAAAGGTAGTAATACTTTTCCAATACAACAAATCGTCAGCGTTTTTTTCTCGCAAATTTAACAATCTTTTTGAGTAATGACCTTAATAGGTGCAGAAAACATCTGTTTTTTTGTGGTATTATACCTGTTTGGGATTCTATTACAGTACGAATGGTTGGTGTCTTTTTATAAAGGCGCGAGGTAGCAGACCACAACTCATTCCACATATCATTTGCTCTGTTAACTGATACTTGTCTCAGCATATAGTCAACAACACGCAACGCCCCTTTGAACGACTGTTGCTCATTCGCGCTAAAAGACGGACAGGCTTGTCCTGCCCTGATACCTTTTGATAGCGTCATTCCAAATACCACATTACCGTGCGCACAAGCATTGCGGACTTCTCGAATTGCGGTCAGATAACTTTTGAATGTTTCGATAGCAAATTCTCTGAAGTGAGAACTGATAAGACTTTTATCTCTATCCCAAATCAGACTGTCATAAAGAACTTCCAAATTACCGAATGTCATAAATTCCATAGTCTTCCATGCCGGGGCATATTGTCCGAGGTACTTGGCATGATGTCGTTGTATCGGTAATTTATTCTTGATTGAACGATATGCCTCATTCGGGAACTTCCTTATAAAATCACTTGATACAACATTCGGATCGACGAACCATGTAGGGTTTGAATTATATTTATTGGAAAGTTCATAGATGATGGTTGTTCGGATAGCGACCTCAATCCTTGACAAATATTTGTTCAGGATATTCCTCAAATCCATATCGAAATAATACAACGCCACAACATCCTCAATCCTTGTTCCGGGATTAACCATGTGCTGACGTCGATGATCGAGATGAGGATAAGTTTGCTCAAAAGGGAATAGATAGAAACCAAGCCGGTAATAACCAATATCGGCAAGGTACTCTTTAGCCTTAGGTTCATCGGATATGATAACTCCGTGTCGCCTAAGTTTCTCTAATTGTTCATCGAGCGTAGTGGCTCTTTTCGTATATGGTATTTTCCGTCGGGGCATATTATTCGGTCGATTGAAATACAAAATTACAAAATTTAATCGAGCCCTGCTATATTTTTATTGAGGGTCAACGCTTTTAGCACATTATAGCATTTTCAATACACTAATCACAGCACGGATATAGCCGGGATCTTCAGCGTAGCCAATCTTTTTCAGCCACAGCAGATAATTTCCTCCCTTATATCGGTACTGCAATTTTGTGTAGTAGGCCTTGACTGATTCAGTCCAATGGTTGAACTCGTAGTATTTACCTGTCCGTGGATTGGTAAGCCCGAATAGATTGTGCTTGTTGCGGCAGACCGGGGATTTGAACCAGCCTGTTTCAAGTATTGCCTGTGCCAATACTATCTTCGGATATTTTATGCCGTTCTTTTCAATCTCGGCAATCAGGTTTGGAATGGTCAGATCCGGTAGTCCGGAACTGACGGGTGCTTGCTGGAAATGTGACTTTGATGTGGTGACAATGCTTGCAGATAGCGTTTGTGGCATATTTTTTACGCCAATAACCGTCTCCGGGATTGATGATATTTGAGGCAGTGCGCTATCATTCTTATTGTCAGCGTTATATACTCCTCTCTTGTGCATTTCAACCGTCACAGGAGAATCTTTTGTGACGGTGTAAAACTGGGCTGCGGCATACTGTGAACAGAAAACTGCACAAGCCATCGCAACAAAAATGTTCGGAATTTCAAATTTAGCAATCATGTGGGGATAATTTTGAGGCCGACAAGCGGTTACGCCGCAAATTTATAACCTCTAATTCATTGACATGGAAATTCCGAACAAAAATCAGCAGGACACGCTCCCTTATGAAAAACTCGCCCTTTTGGGTATCGACAGGGAGAAAGCTGATATGCTTCCGCAGGACGTGAAGCAAAAATTGATGCAGGGGGAGGTCACGCCTCTTTTGCAGGTGTCTATCGACACCGGGAATGGCATGGTTATCTCATTACCCCTTAAACTCCAGCTCGCGGCCGACAAAGACGGCAATCCCACGCTGATCGCATATCCCGTGCAGCGTGAACTGTCGGTTGACAGGAACAACGAGCTTCGCCTGTCGCAACAGGAACTTGACGCATTGCGCCGTGGCGACGTGTTGCAGAAAGCCATCGACATCAACGGCGAGAAGACTCAGCAGTATCTCCAGCTCGACCCGGAAACAAAGTCAATCATCCACCGCCGCATAACCGAGGTGCAGATTGAGCAGAAGTTGAAGGACATGGAAAAGGTCAACGATATCGAGCTTGGCTCCCAGCAGAAACAGCAGGCACGCGAAGGCAAGCCGGTGGAACTGTCGGTAGGAGGCGAAAAGGTATCGGTCGGCATCGACCTCAAGGAACCGCAGGGCTTCAAGGTCGTAAAAGGCGACCTCAAGGAGTGGGAGCGACAGCAGAAACTCCGCTATGACGAGCAGCACCCCGAATATCTCGGACTGGTAATGACCGACAAGAACCGCTGGGAATATCAGAAAGTTGTCGAGCATGACTCTAAGGAACGTGCCATCAGCCTCGACCCCACGCAGAAAGAGGAACGGAAATCCCGCATCAAACGCTGACACACATGGCAGCTTCAAGAAAAAAAGAGCCGGGCCAACTCTCCGTAATGGATCAGTTCGACCGCATGAAAGAGAAACACCCCGACGCCTTGCTACTTTTCCGCACCGGCAACACATACGAAATCTACCGTCAGGACGCGAAAAAGGTGTCGGAAATTCTCGGTACACCAGTCTCCACGCGTACAGTCGGCAAAGAAAAGAATGTCGATGTGGCATCCTTCCCGCACGAAGCACTCGACACTTATCTTCCACGGCTTGTAAGAGCCGGAATGAGAGTGGCTATATGCGAACAGCTTGAAGACCCCAAGCAGAAGAAAAAGGAGCAGGAGGCGAAGCACGTGGAGACTACATCACAACAACCCATTAACAAAGAATCCGATATGCCAAGAAAAAAGAAAGAAAAGACTCCCCAGGAGGAGCCTGTAAAGACCACAAAGAGCGCGGTCGATGAAACGACCCCGAAAGAGAAGAAATCAGAATCCCAATCCGCCACCCAGGGCGAAGCCGCCGAGCGCAAGCCCCGTGAGCCTCAGATGGTGACGGTCAACGGCGACAAGGTGACACACGGCCATGCCTACCAGAGCAAGACCAACCCGGAGGACTGGTATTTCACAGCCAAAATCAACGGCGAACAACTGAAGCCTCAGAAGATGGATCCGGCCGACCTCGCCGCCTATCAGCAGAAAGAACTCACGGTGCCGCAGCTCATGGAACGCTACTATCCCACCAAACTCATGCCGAGGGTGCCCGATGTCTCCTATCAGGTGGCGAATGTGCTGCCCGGCCCCGAGGGCAACCTGACTATCGACAAGTTCAATGTCTATAAGGAGACCGACGAGACCCGCGCTGACTACGGCAAATATAAGTTCTACGCACAGGTGGGAGACAAGAAGATGTCAACAACCGCCTCACGCGAGGACCTGAACGCATACTTTGACCGTGTGGCAACTCCCGGACAGCTTGTGGAGCGCAACTTCGGCGACCGTCTGCACCTGCAATCCCACTACGAGCAGTTCAGGCTCCCGGAGGGCATCGACCCCAAGGGTATCCGTGTCGCAAAGGATAAGGAGGACAACAAGTGGAAAGTGTCGGTTGACCTCGGCGAAGGGCGCGGACGCTCTTCCCGTCAGGAAATCTCCTTCGATGATGGCTACTCGCTCTTCAAGACCAAGACCGCCACACGCGAGCAGATAGCCGCGAAATACCTTAACGATGAGATAGGCACAAAACTCGCCGCTCCGCTCTCTATGGAGAAATCAGCCTCCATGAAAATGTAAAACCGTTTCCCAACAACACTTAAAAGAATACCACTATGGCAAAATTAGAATATGACGAGCTTGTGCAGCTCCTTCAGGACGGCAACATCGGCTTCCTCCGCTTCATGCTTGAAAGCGACAACGCGGAGTCCTACCTCGAATGGTGCGAGCTTCACGGCATCGAACCCTCGGAGGAATCCGCCGAGTTCTATTACGATGAGACCGAGATCGACATGCTGGAACGTCAGCTGATAGACGACGAGGATTATGGCATCTGGAACTAACGGCGCGTCCAACAGTTCAGGCCAGCAGGCTCTCGACCGCTTCGCCCAGATGATGATCGAGCGTATGGAGCGGATGAAGGGCTCAGACTGGGAGAAGGGCTGGATTGGCGGAGCCTCCTCCGCCGGACTGCCCCAGAACATCATGGGCCGCAACTACTCCGGCTCAAACTCCTTTTTCCTCCAGCTGCACACGGCGGCGCAAGGCTACGAGCTTCCCGTGTTCCTCACATTCAAGCAGGCACACAACTTCAAGGCCCATGTCCTCAAAGGAGAGAAAGCCTTTCCGGTGATTTACTGGGACATGATGGTGCGGGACAAGGACGGCAAGAGAATATCCTCCGACGAGTACCGCGCCATGAGCCGTGACGAGCGGAAAAATCTTGACGTGATACCCTTTGTCAAGGCGTTCCCTGTTTACAACATCGACCAGACCAATTTCCGTGAGGCACAGCCTGAGAGGGTGCAGAAACTACTCGACCGCTTCAAGGTACCTGAAATGCGCGACACTCATGGTATGTACGCCCACGGCGCACTCGACCGCATGGTTGCCGAGCAGACATGGCTCTGTCCCATACAGGCCGACCGCAAGGAGAAAGGCGCGTACTATTCCCCCTCGCGTGATATTGTGGTGATTCCCATGAAGCAGCAGTTCAACAAGGGCGCGACTCCTGAGGACATATACCGCGACGGCATGGAGTTCTACTCGACCATGCTACACGAAATGACGCACTCCACCATGACTCCCGAAAGACTCAACCGAGAGGCGGGCGCGAAGTTCGGCGACCCGAAATATGCGAAAGAGGAACTGGTGGCGGAGCTTACTGCGGCCATGATAAGCCACTCCATGGGCTTCGACTCAAGAGTCACTGACAACTCGGCGGCCTACCTCGATTCTTGGATAGGCGCGCTCCGGCAGGAGCCGAAGTTCATCGTGTCCGTGATGGCCGATGTCAACAAGGCTTCGGAAATGATACTCGACCGTGTGGACGCACAGCGCATATCGCGCGGCGAACAGCCTTATCAGGCGAAGAACGACCCTCTGATGGCTCCATTGGAGGACGAGATATGCCCGTTCAAGAACGCCGCCATAATCAAGACACGCTCCGGCGACTTCGCCCTGCGTGCCTCATACAACGGCGTCGATCTCGGCATGAAGCCCATCGAGCGTTCAACCGCGAGAATGTATTTCCAGCTCACCGACCAACGCGAGAAAGATATATTCCTCGGAAGCGCGATACGCAAGAATTATGAATCGGAGATAGCCGGCATCGACCGCCGCGCCTCCAAGTCACTCTCAATCGTCTGAAGCAATGGCACCGGCTGACTATAAGGTCAAGTTCAAGGAACTTAAATCGCGTGTGGGTATTGATGATGTCGCCTATTCACTCGGCTACCGCCTCGACCGCAAGGCAGGTGTGGGCCGGTACATCGAGCTTGTGCTGGGCGAGGGACGCGACAAGCGTGACACCATCATCGTCAGCAACCGCCGCGACAAGGCTTCGCAGACTTTCTTCCGGCGGGACGGCTCAAAGGGTGACGTGGTGTCGTTCATACGCGAGAACCTTTCATCGTTCAATGTCATCGGGCTAACCGAATGGCAGAAGATAGCGAAAGTGATGGCGCAGTTCGCCAATATGCCGGAGCCGGATTATGACCGTGACAGGGATTATGTACGCTCGGCATCCGCGCCTCAGGTGTTCGACCCTTCGCGCTACCGTGTCAAGGAACTGGACGCGGCCAATATCCCCCGGCTGTTCGCACAGCGCGGACTGTCGGCAGATACGGTCAAGGCTCTCGCCCCGTTCATTTCCCTTGTGTCCGACAGGCGCAACGAGAATTTCAACGGCTACAATATCGGCTTCCCCTACACGGAAGCCGGGAGCGACAAGACTGTGGGATATGAGATCCGTGGCATGGGCGGCTACAAGTCAAAGGCCGCCGGCACCAATTCCTCAACGGCGGCGTGGGTGGCCGACCTGTCGCACGGCAACAACGGACTCGTGCGTCATGTGTTCTTCTGTGAATCCGCCTTTGACGCTATGGCTTTTTTCCAACTGAACCGTCCACGGTTAGGCGAGGACATCGCCCTTGTCTCCCTTGGCGGCACGTTCTCCGACCGTCAGGTACTGGGCGTTATGGAGCGTTTCCCAAACGCCCGTGCCTACGACTGCTTCGACAACGACCTTGCCGGACGCATCAATGGACTCCGCCTCATGGCTCTTGTCGAGGACATTCCACTCAAAATCACCAAGACGCCGGAGGGCTTGATGGTGGAGGCCAAAGGCAAGAGTTTTCCGGTGTCGCCCGACCGCTCCGCCTACACTCAGTTTGAACCGCATATTTCCGTGCGTTACCGCATGGGGCAGTGGCAGCCGCCTAAGGACTTCAAGGACTGGAACGACTGCCTGTTGGGTAATCGCTCCTCAATCAAGATACTCCCTACCAAACATGACCGTGACGATAACCTCGCCGAGCAACGCGCCTCCGGCTTAAAAATATGACTGACCGATGAAGACTATCAAACCGAAAACAGTTCTGCTCGCTCTTTCCCTCCTTGTCATTCCGGGAGCGGACATGATGGCGCAACAGACCGACCCGACGCTCACGGCGGCGGTAATAGCGCAGACTGTGGAGCTTAACAATATCCACAAGAAGCGCAAGTCAACCCAGGAGAAGATCATCGCGGCTGAAGCCGCCGTGACTGTCGCCCTCGACCGCGTTCACTCCGTGGAGAACAAGATGCTTGAGTATCTTTCCAACGCCCAGGGTGCCATGCAGAATCTCTATCAGATAAAGCGTGCCGGAGAACTGGTGCTGACGGAGATACCCAAGAACTGCGACCTGTTGCGTAAATCGGTGCCGGGCCACCTGAAAGGCACGGCCATAGCGGTGCTGGTGTCCGATGAACTGACTGACGCGGCAGCGCAGATGGCTGCTCTCTATCCCTTCATGCAACAACTTGTCACTTCGGGGAGCTACACCGTGACCGGTGCTGACGGTAACAAGGAGAAACACAAAGTCAACCTGCTCAACTCCGCCGAGAGGTACTATGTGGCAAACGAGGTGGTGACACGTCTGGAGACAATCAACACCGACCTGTGGCTACTGGCGTGGCAGATACGCACTCTCTCATGGAACGACCTGTGGTTCTCGCTTGACCCCGACGGCTGGGCCTCGGTTATGTCGGGAAAGGCTATCGCGGAGACCCTTGTGTGGGAGTGGAACACGATAAAATACAGATAAACGAACTATCAACAACATTTTTTACATGGATACAGAAACAAAGATTATCGGCCGTTGCCCTGTGTGCGGCGGCAATGTGGTGAAGACCTGCAAGGGCTACCGCTGTGAGAACAACACCGGGGAGGACGGCAAGTGCGGACTCTTCATCAACGGGGTTATAGGCAACCGCAAGATGGCGGATGCCGAGGTCGCGGAACTGCTGGAGAAGCGGAGCATATTGCTCGACGGCTTCGCCACAAAGGAGTGGAAGACTTTTCCGACCGTGCTTGTCATGGCGGCTGACGGCTCGATCAATATGGAGTCGGTGGTGGCACACTGCCCCCGTTGCGGCGGCGAGATCCGCGTGGGCGCAAAGGCTTTCAACTGCTCCAACTACCGGCAGGAGGGAAGCCCCTGCGACTTCGTGATATGGCGCAATATCGCCGGGCATCTCATGACGCTCGATGAAGTGCGAGAGATATGTGCCGATGGTGTCACATCCCACGAGGTCGAGATGTTCGGCGAGAATGGCTCTGTCTATCGCCGCAAACTCGGCTTATCTCCCGACAAACTAAAGGTTATCAAGGTATGAAGCCGGGAACGAAACTCGCCATACTGCTCATAAGCTGTGTGGCTATGTGGGGCGGCATAGGATATGCCTTCCACTACTTCGGCCAGCCGTCGAAACGGGCGCAGTCGGTGGCGGAGAAGGCACTGATGGCCTCGGTGGATAATCCGGAGTCGGTAAAGGTCATAGCGGTCAGCAAGCCTGACAGTGTGTTCGGCCGCAACTACATCAACAACGACGAGAAAATGGCGATAGCCATGTCGATGATGAAAGTCAACGAACAGGTCATGTCCCGGACAGACGGTCTTCAGAACCTCGATTTTGAGGACAACACCGTTTCCGAGCTTGTCGGCCGCCAGATGTCGGCGATGTCCGCTCTACGCTCGATGGTGGGCTTTGAGACTCCTGACGCTCCACGCAAGCCGTTCTCCGGCTGGAAAGTGAAAATAGAGTATGAGGCTCTGTCGGAAAGCGGCTCTCCATACCGCTCGGAATACTGGTTTATCCTCGACCGCGACGCACAGTGCGTCGTAAACTCTTTTGAAATACCTCTTTTATAAATCCCTAAACTGAATACAACGATGAAAGAACTACTTGATCAGATCGAAAAACTCACATCTACATTCCTGAAAGACGCCGCCTCCCAGCTCGACAAGGGCAACAGGGCTGCCGGACTCCGCGCTCGTCGCGCATCCCTCGAACTGGAGCCGTTGCTTAAACGCTTCCGCAAACTCTCGCTGGAAGCCGCCAACAACAAGGCTGAATAATCCGCCCTCGATAGGACAATTTCTTTGCTGCCAAAAACCGGGACTCCCTGTGCGTGAGCATGGGGAGTTTCCTATTATTTAATCCAACCTTTTTTCAGTACCCGGAATGAATAAAAAGGACTATATATGATGAATAAGCAACTCAGTAGAAACTGGTATCTTAGTGTGTCTTTTTTTCCACTTATAAAATAATTTATTCTTAATAAGATTCCTGAAGGTATCAATAAGGCAATCAGCATCCAAATAGACATTAAATCACCCCGAGGCCATAAGTGAAACGAATCTACGATAGCACACACCACAATATAAACGAACAAAAATATATTGCAAAATGTAAATATCAGATATAATTGTTTGAAATTAGGAATTTTTTCATTGATGTCCCATTAAAATCGGAAAGAGTACTTTGAAATTGTTGAAATTTAGTTTGTTGGAAAAGATTTTGGTGCGAACGGACTTGATTAGTATATTACGGTTCTTCAATCTGACGAACCATGTACAATGTCAAATACGTTTTCTCCCAACTAGTGACCTTTATGAACCGAAGCAAGTTCAACCGAATCGTTGAAAAGTATAATGGCAACCGATATGTGAAACATTTCACATGCTGGAACCAACTTTTGGCAATGATGTATGGTCAGTTATGCAACCGGTCAAGTCTGAGGGATCTCATCACCATTCTTGATGCACATAGTTCCAAGTGGTACCATCTGGGATTGGGTCGTAGTGTATCCAAGACCAATCTTGCGTATGCAAATCAGAATCGGGATTATCGAATCTTCGAGGAGTTTGCATATTATATGGTATCAGAAGCCTGGGATAAACGAAAAACGAAAATCTTTGAACTACAGGGAAACGTTTATGCGTTCGACTCAACTACGATAGATTTATGTTTGGCTGTATTCTGGTGGGCTAAGTTCCGCAAGAAGAAGGGAGGGGTAAAAATCCATACTCTGTATGATGTGGAAACTCAGATTCCGACATTCTTCCATATAACGACTGCTTCAGTGCATGACTCAAAGGCAATGGACGTAATCCCGTATGAGCAAGGTTCGTATTACATCTTCGATAGAGCATATAATGACTTTAGACGTCTGTTTAAGATACATACGATAGAAGCTTTTTTCGTTGTCAGAGCCAAAAAGAATCTCCAATACAAAATGGTAAAATGGAAGCGAAGACTTCCTCATAATGTGTTGTCGGATGCTACTGTTGAACTGACTGGATTTTACCCTAAGAAACATTATCCCGAACATCTCCGTCTAGTCAGATATTGGGATGACGAACAGAACCGGGAGTTTATGTTTCTTACCAATGACCTCAAATTGTCGGCACTACAGGTCGCAAATCTTTATAAGAACAGATGGCAAGTTGAACTGTTTTTCAAATGGCTCAAACAACATCTAAAGATAAAGAAGTTTTGGGGCGCATCTGAAAATGCGGTGCGTATCCAAATCTATTGTGCAATCTGTGCTTACTGCCTTGTCGCGATAGTACAGCATGATATGAAGCTTGAACGATCAACATACGAAGTCCTCCAAATCATAGGAGCCTCATTGACCGACACCTCTCATTTGGTCGATCTCTTCGACAAAACTAAATCTCAAAATTTCAATGTTCTCTACGACCCAAGTGGACCAAATTTATTTAATTTTTAACTAGCTCCCATTTTTATGGGACACTAGTG